>CALYUZ010000108.1 GCA_945492685.1 uncultured Methanomassiliicoccaceae archaeon
CGCCGGAGCCGATCACCGCGTTCCTCTACAGGTGCGATTCACAGTTCTTCACGGAGCCTCTCCAGTCGATGCTCCTGGACAAGAAATGCTACGGTCTGATCACCATCGACAGGTCCGAGGCCACACTCGGACTGCTCTCGGGAAGCAGGATCCAGGTGCTCAAGCACTTCGATTCGCTGGTCCCCAGCAAGCACCACCAGGGAGGACAGTCGTCCGTCCGTTTCGAGAGGTTGATCGAGATCGCGGCCCACGAGTTCTTCAAGAAGGTCGCCGACAACGCGACCGAGGTGTTCCTCAACAGACCCGAGCTTCTCGGTATCCTGGTCGGAGGACCCGGAGCCACCAAGGACTTCTTCGTGAAGGAGGAGTACCTGCACCACGAGCTCAGGAAGAAGGTCATCTCCCCTCTCGTCGATACCGGTTACACCGACGAGTCAGGACTCAGGGAGCTGGTGGAGAACGCCAGGGACATCATCACCGATGTCCAGCTGACCAAGGAGAAGGTCTACATGCAGAGGCTCTTCGCCGAGATCAGGAAGACCGACGGAGGTCTGTCCTGCTACGGAGAGGACGAGGTCAGGAACGCCACCGACATGGGTGCCGTCGACATGCTCCTGCTGTCCGAGGCCCTCAACAAGAAGCGCATCACCGTCCAGTGCCCCTCCGGGCACACACATGAGCTCACCGTCAGGGATCCGGACGAGAGGGTCCAGTGTCCCGAGTGCGGTGCAAACGCATCCGTCATCAAGGAGGAGGACCTCATCGACGACTTCTTCATCAGGGCGGAGGCATTCAACACACGCGTCCAGATCATCTCCCCCGATTCGGAGGAGGGGGACATGCTCCTGAAGGCGTTCGGCGGAATCGCCGCCATTCTCAGATACAAGGTGAATTGAGATGTCTATAATGGATGATTTCGAGTGCGAGGTCCGCGGGAAGGTCTCCGAGGCCCTTGCCGCAATGGGTGCCGGGGACGTCCAGTTCCCCGTGGAGCCATCCTCGGTGGAGACCGTGGACCTTGCGGTCCCCTGCTTCACCATGTCCAAGGCCATGAGGAAGGCTCCTCAGGCCATAGCCGACGAGCTCGCCGCCGCCATCCAGCCCTCGGGACTGGTCTCCGCGGTGTCGTCCACCAACGGTTACCTCAACTTCAACATCGACCCCGCCGCGATGGTCAAGGGTGTCCTCGACGAGATCGTCGAGAGGGGTTCTGACTTCGGGACCATGCCCGCATCCGGCGTCAGGGTCAACGTGGAGCACACATCCACCAACCCCACCGGGCCCATCCACGTGGGACGCGCACGCAACCCCATCATCGGGGACACCCTCGCCAGGTGTCTGAAGAAGTGCGGACACGAGGTCACCACAGAGTACTACGTCAACGATGTGGGAAAGCAGGTCGTCGTCCTCACATGGGGTGTCAACAACGTGTCCGATGCCGATGCGGAGGCGGAGAGGGAGGAGCATGCCAGGACCATCGGTCAGAACGAGAAGGAGCGCGACAAGACCGACCACAGGCTCGTGGCCAACTACCGTGTCGCCAACAAGAAGCTCGAGACCGACGAGGCCGTCAGGAACGAGATCTCCGACATGCTCAGGAGGTTCGAGGCCGGTGACCACGAGGTCATCGATACCGTCAGGCACACCGCCGAGATCATGCTCAGCGGACTGAAGGAGACCCTCGGCAACATCAACGTCACCCTCGACAGGTACACCTGGGAGTCTGGATACATCGCCGACGGTTCCGCAAGGGACGTCGTCGAGAGGCTCAAGCAGTCCAAATATGCGGGAGAGACCGAGGATGGGGCATGGTACGTGGACCTGAAGGACTTCGGGATCCAGGGTAAGAACACCAAGTTCACCTTCACCAGGAAGGACGGTACCACCCTGTACACCACCCGTGACCTCGCATACCACCTCGACAAGTTCACCAGGGCCGACCGTGTCATAGATGTCCTCGGAGAGGACCAGAAGCTCGGTTCCAAACAGCTCTGCTCCGCATTGGAGATCCTGGGCAACGAGAACATGCCCGAGCCCCTGTTCTACGCGTTCGTCTCCCTCCCCGAGGGGAAGATGTCCACAAGGAAAGGTGTCGTGGTCTACCTCGACGACCTGATCGATGAGTCCGTCGCACGCGCATACGAGGAGATCAAGTCCAGGCGCAGCGACATGTCCGAGGACAGGATGAGGGAGATCGCCAGGATCGTCGGAGTCGGAGCCGTCAGGTACAACATCGTCCGCGTCCAGCCCGAGAAGCAGTTCGTGTTCAAGTGGGAGGAGGCCCTCAACTTCGACGGTAACTCAGGACCCTATCTCCAGTACGTCCACGCCAGAGCGTGCAGCATGCTGAGGAAGGCCGGGGAGTTCACCCACGACACCGATCCCTCGAAGCTCACGGATCCTATGGAGATCAAACTGGTCAAGGTCCTCTCCAAGTACGAGGAGGTCCTCAGGGCCGCCGGAAACGGGAAGCGCGTCCACATGCTGCCCGCATACGGACACGAGCTCGCAGTGGCGTTCAACCAGTTCTATGCCGCGGTGTCCGTTCTGGACGCCGGTCCCAGGAAGGATGCCAGGCTGACGCTCGTGGAGTGCACCAAGACCGTCCTTGCGGATGTGCTGGACTGTCTCGGAATGGGAGCCCCGGAGGAGATGTGAGATGGAGATCCGTCCCGTCAAGATCAAGGACATAGAGAAGGTCCGCGAGCTTGAGCTCTCGTGCATACGCGAGTACTTCGCGCAGACGCTGGAGAACAAATGGGACGACCTCCCCCAGGACTGGAAGGACAATCTGGGCGCATCCAGCCGCAACCACTTCAAGGCCTATCTCGACAGCGGACTCAGCTTCGTCGCCGAGGAGGACGGGGAGATCGTCGGCTTCATCTTCGCCCAGATGCTCCACCATGTCTTCGACGAGGACAACGTCGTCTGGATCGAGAACATGGGGGTCCACCCCTACTTCAGGCGCAACGCCATCGGCTACAAGCTGCTGAGGGAGTGCGCCAGGAAGGGAAGGGAGATGGGCGCCACCGTGGTCCACAGCATGATCCAGGAGGACAACGCCCCCTCGATACTGCTTCACAAGAAGCTCGGGTTCTTCATGGATAGGCGCGAGGTCGCCCTCCTGGACCTGAGGGATGAGAAGCTCAGACTCTGAAACCACAACATCATCGGGATGATGGTATCGCACCGTCATCCCATCATTCTTCATCATTTTCGGAAAAGTGAGGTCTCACCCGTATCCGGGTGATATTGGAAAGGGATGCGGGGTGGTCCCCGCATGAAGGATCACTCCTTCTTTCTGCCGGTGTACTTCTTCCTCTCTGTGGAGGGAGCCTCGGACTTCTGTGACCTCTTGTCGCTCTTGGCGGCCATCTTGGCCTTCCTCTCCTCTTCGAGCTCCTCGAAGGTCATGGTGGGCTTGTCCTTGGGGGTGTCGCGCATCTTGAGGTAGACGACAACGACGATCGCGATGACTGCGATTATGATGATCAGGTAGGTCGACCAGTTGGAGAGCACGTTGGAGTCCACATGGACGGTGATTGTGGTGCTCTCGGGGTTGAAGGTGTAGTCGTAGGGGTTGTCGGTGGAGAATGTGATCTCCAGTGTGTGGTAACCCTCGGACTTGAAGCCGGGCATGCTGAGGTTGATGCTCTCGGTATCCCTGCTGATCTCCTTGTCGCCTTCGAAGACGGTCTTGCTGCCCTCGGTCACGGTGATGTGGGCGGTGAACGTCTCGCTGTAGCTGCTGCTGATGGGGATCGTTATCGATCCTCCGCTCAGGGTGTCGAACTTGTACTCGATACCCGATGTGATCCTCACGTCACCGTCGGAATCCTCCATGGGGAGGACCATGACGACGGCGGCGAGTGCGATGGCGACTACCATCGCGGTCTTGAGGTACTTCATCTTTCCTCGCCTCAGGTGATGATCTCCTCGATGCGCTCCTGCTCTATGGCCTTGCGGATCTCCATGGAGAGTCTCCTTCCGGAGGACATCTCCTTCCTCC
>CALYUZ010000109.1 GCA_945492685.1 uncultured Methanomassiliicoccaceae archaeon
CATGGTATATCCCCTACCGAGGACATTCATGGGATTGAGGCCCTCAAGCCTCTTGCCCATTGATTCCATCGTGGAATCCAATGCGCCCAGGAGACGGGTGATCGCCAGATCGGGTCTGTCACCGACGGAATCTACTCTAGATGCCGATACCTCCAGCTTGTGTGCCGTACGGGATGAAATCCTATCCAGATCGTTCTCCACCTTCTCCTTCAACATCCCGATGTCCGAAAGTGCCTTCTCGGGTGACAATCTGGAATCCAGGACCTCGAACCTGTGGCGCATACTGTCGACCGTTCCCCTCAATGCGGAATCGCAGCGTGCGGACAGTTCGTCCAGGTGCATGCATCTCATCTCCAATGATTCGGATGCCCTCGCGGGTGATAGTTTGGCATCCAGGACCCCGAAGGACGACCTCATCTCCTTCAGTCTGTTCTCCACAGCTCTGTTCGCTCTCGCCATGTCCCCTTCGATCTGCTTCATGATTTCCATTTTGTCCCTCAGGATGATGGCCGCTGCTCCGGTCGGTGTCGGTGCCCTCACATCGGCCACGAAATCAGCTATGGTGAAATCCGTCTCGTGACCGACTGCCGAGACGATGGGCACGCGTGATGCCGCGATGGCCCTGGCCACCGGCTCCTCGTTGAAGGCCCACAGGTCCTCTATGGATCCGCCTCCCCTCCCCACGATGATGACGTCCACATCCTGCCTGTTCAGAAGTTCGATCCCGGCCACTATGGATTGTGCCGCACCCTCCCCCTGGACCAATGCCGGTGCCAGAAGGATGTCCGCGGGGAATCTGGAGGCGGATGTCATTATGATGTCATGGATCACCGCTCCGGTGGGGGATGTGACGACCCCTATCGTTTTGGGATAAAGGGGAAGCGGCCTCTTCCTGGACCTGTCGAAAAGCCCCTCGGCCTCCAGCTTCCTCTTCAGCTGCTCGTATGCGAGGTAGAGGTCCCCGATCCCGGAGCGTCTCATCGTCTCCACTATGAACTGGTAGCTCCCCCGGGGGACGTACATGTCCAGTTTCCCGAACACGGAGACCTTCATGTTGGCCGTGGGTTCGAAGTCTATCCTCCCGCGGCTCCTCGCGAACATGGCGCACCGAATCTCGCTCTGGCCGTCCTTCAGCGTGAAGTAATAATGTCCTGACGAAGCCTTCGTCAGATTGGAGATCTCGCCGTTCACCCATATGTCATGAAGTCCCGGGTCGGATTCGAACCTCTCCTTGACGCGGGTGTTGAGCTGGGTGACGGTCAGGGTCTCGGACATGGTACCGCCGATGCATCGGTTGTATTTGAAAGGGTTCAGAGCTGCTCGGACACCAGCCATGAGATGTTGGTCCTCACCCTCTGGATCAACGTCCTATCGGAGAACATCTCCATGGTGTACTCTGTGCATCTTCCGAGGTCCTCTTCGAAGGCATCGATCATCTCCTTTCCGATCTCATCGGAGTAGACCATCGCGTTGGCCTCGAAGTTCAGCCTCATGCTCCTGTCATCGAAGTTGGCGGATCCCACGGAGCACCAGTGCCGTCCACCACCATCGTCTTGGAGTGTACGAAGCCGTCATGGTACTCGTAGACCTTCACGCCATCTTCCATGACCATGCTCGTGTACTTCCTGTTGGCCCAGTACACGAACGGGTGGTCGCCGATGTCGGGTATGATGATCCTGACATCCACTCCGCGCATTGCTGCGGCTCTGAGGGCCATGATGAACGCATCGCCCGGACCGAAGTAGGGGGTGTGGATGAAAATGCTCTCGTTGGCCTGGTTTATCATCTGCATGTATTGGAAGGCGATCCCGTTCGTGGTCTCCATGTCGGGACCTCCTGAAACTATCTGCACGGGGATGTCCCCCTCGAATTCACACTCGGGATAGTACCTCCTCTCTGCGAGGATGTTCTCCCTCGAGGCATACTTCCAATCGAGTCCGAACCTCACACAGAGAGCGTTCACTGCGGATCCCTTTATTCTGACGGCCGAATCCCTCCAGTGTCCGAACTCTCCCTTCCCGAGATACTCCACACCGATGTTGAATCCGCCTATGTATCCGATCTCACCGTCTATGACCGCGAGTTTCCTGTGGTTCCTGTTGTTCTTCTTGGGGCTCAGCATACAGGTTGCCATGCTGTGGAACATGCACAACCTCCCTCCGGCCTCTTTGAATCTCTTCTTCTCCTTCACACCGGTGTTGAACCCGATGGCATCCACAAGGAGTCTGACCTCGACGCCCTCCCTCGCTTTCTCGGTGAGGATGTCCATGATCTCATTGCCCAGGGCGTCCTTCCTGATGATGTAGTACTCCACATGGATGAACCTCTTGGCATTCCTTAGGTCCTCCTTGAAATCATCGAACTTGGCGTTACCGTCGGTGTAGAGGTCGATATTGTTGTCGGAGGTGAAGAAAAGTCCTCCGGCGGAGTTGATGCTCTTGGCCATCCTGGAATCCCCATCCGTTCCTCCGTAGTTCTCTATCGCTTCCACGCCCTTCTGAGACATCTCATCCACGATGGCATCCGTTGTCCCCTTGGGGCGGAATGCGTATTTCGAGTAGAACGATTGTCCGAAGAACAGGTAGAGGACGAAACCGATGACCGGCAGCAGTAGCAGCGCCATCATCCAGAACAGGGCCCGGCTGGGGTTGCTCCTCTCCAGCACGAAGAGTGCGAGCATCAGCACCAGGTCCATCAGGTAGATCATCGGGACGATGTTGTCGAGGATGAGATCCAGAATCATGCAGCATCGACCATGATGTCCCTATAAGAACGATGCGTCGTTCCGTCTCTTCATTCACATATTTTAAAATATCACCTGCTTTCGGTACGTCCATGAACATGGACGAACTCAGGTCCAGGATGTCCCCGGACACAGTCGAGTACGCCGAACGCATCATGGAGATGTACGAGGCCCCCTTCGCCCGCAGTGTGGGTCTGGAGATCGCCAGCATCTCACGCGACAGGGTGGAATGCTATCTTGACCTCCGCCCAGAACTGATGAACAGCATGGGCAGGGGGCACGGTGCCGCCGTGTACGCACTGTTGGACCACACCTTCGCTATAGCGTCCAACCTCGTCCACGACTGCACGGGACAGAACACCGATGTGTCATTCTATCGTCCCGCCCAGGGCAGGCTGACGGCTGTTGCCGTACCGGTGAACAGGTCCAGGTCCCTGGAGGTCTATGATGTGAGGATAACCAACGAGGAGGGAAAGCTCGTTGCATCGGGAGTGTGCACGGCGTTCGTTCTGAGGAGGGATGCATGAGCGACAGGTACTGCCCTTGGTGTGGAGAACTGGTCCCCTCCACCTCGGTCACATGTCCGAAGTGCTATCGTAAGATCCCGGTGGAACCGGAGGTCCCCAAGGAGGAGAAGCGCAGGGAGAGGATGAAGGACACCCCGGTCGGGGAGAGGCCTAAGCGCGAGTACAACAAGACCGTCGCCATTCTACTGGCCGTGATCCCGGGATTCTTCGGTATACTCGGTCTCGGACAGATATACAGGGACTATAGGAGGGCCGGAGGGTACTTCATCCTCCTGTTCGGACTGATCCTGTTCGCGGGTGCGATGCTCCTGCTCACCAGTCACTGGCACGGGGTCCTCCTGAGCATACTCACGACCATCGGCGCATTCCCGTTGATGCTCCTGTATGCCTTCGTCTTCATCGGGTCGGTCATCGATGTCCTTCTGAACTCCGTCTTCAGGATGGAGGTCGGGAGCTTCAGGCACTGATTCCACAAACGGTCCGGAACCGTTCGGACCCACAAACCCATTCCATCCTTTCTCAGAAGTAACCGCCGCGTCTGAGGACGCACATCATGGATGCCGACATCTGGGCCAGGTCCAGTGCGGTCCTCCCCTTTCCGATGCCTGCCGGATCATCGGGACAGAGTTTTGAGTATGCGTACGGAATCGCGAGTTCGCCCTTCGGAGGGTTCCTGATGTCCCTGTCCAGTCTCACGGAATACGATGGGAGGAGGGTCAGCTCTCCCGTGGTGTCCCA
>CALYUZ010000110.1 GCA_945492685.1 uncultured Methanomassiliicoccaceae archaeon
CGGATATGAGGGTGGACAGCAGGAGCTTGGAGTCCGAGGGGGACATCCATTTCATCTCGAGGGAAGCGGTCATGACGAATTCCTCCGCCGTGGTCACGTCCTTTCCGATGCTGCGGAAGAACGCCGCGGCGCATGTGGTAAGTTCGTCGGTCATGCTACTCCCAATCCCGTCGGTTGTTATGAGACTGTCGATTCCGGCGGACGTCGGTGGGCCCCGTCGGAGGCCGATAATCCCTTAACGCCGTTATTCAGATTCTCCCTCGCGCGCGCGTTGTTAGAGGTTTATACTAACAGTAAAAATAAAGGGGCGAGGCGAATCTTTATAAACCCCCTGCCTCTAGAGGGCCTTATCCGTATGGTGACTCATATGAAGTACACTAGATTTGAGAAAGCAAGGATCATCGGTGCGAGGGCGCTCCAGATTTCCTATGGCGCACCCGTCCTCGTGGACTACCCCGAGAGCATGCTCGATCCCATTGACATCGCCATGCTGGAATACGATAACGATCTGATTCCAATTTCTGTCGTTAGGAACTGATAGAGGTTTTAGAAATGAGTGACGAGGAGACCATTACTACCGTGAACACCGACCTTCTGGTCGCAGAGGACACCTACCTGACATCCGGTGTCCACATCGGAACACAGCAGAAGTCCGCAGACATGAAGGACTTCATCTACAAGGTCAGGCAGGACGGACTGTACGTCCTCGATGTCAAGAAGACCGACGAGAGGATCAGGGCCGCCGCCGCATTCCTCGCCCGCTACGACCCCCGCAGGGTCCTGGTCGTTTCCGCCAGGCAGTACGGACAGAAGCCCGCCAGGGAGTTCTCCAAGGCTATCGGAGCACCCTCATTCGCAGGCCGTTTCGTCCCCGGAACCCTGACCAACCCCGCCAACCCCGGATTCATCGAGCCCGAGGTCCTGGTCGTTACCGACCCCGCAGCCGACAAGCAGGCCCTCAACGAGGCCCTCAACCTCGGAATCCCCATCGTCGCAATGTGCGATGCCAACAACGAGACCCGCAACGTGGACCTCGTCATCCCCACCAACAACAAGGGAAGGCGTGCCCTCGCATGCATCTACTGGCTCCTGTCCAGGGAGGTCCTCGTCGCAAGGGGAGACCTCAAGGACCCCGCCGACTTCAACATGGAGATCGAGGACTTCGAGGCAAAGCTCGTCTGAGACGGGTATCACTGTCAACAAACACTTTACCCTAAACACCCTTACTTCTCATATCATGCGCAGACCGGCAGTCGCAGGACGTTTCTATCCCTTCTCGGAGAGGGATCTCATCGACACGATCGAATGGTGCTTCTCGCATCCCCTGGCATCCGGAATGCCGTCGGTCTCCACGGGGGACAGGAGGATCCGCGGTGCCATGGTCCCCCATGCGGGGTATGTGTGCTCCGGACCCGTCGCCGCACGTACCTTCAAGAGGATCGCCGAGGACGGACGTCCCGATGCATACGTCATCGTGGGTCCGGACCACTACGGCGTCTGTTCCGGCAGCATCCTGTGCTCAGATAGCTATCTCACACCTCTTGGGGAATGCAGGACGCATGAGGGGATATGTTCGAATCTGTCGGAGCTCATCCCGGATTCCCCGAGGCTCCACACCTACGAGCACTCCGTCGAGGTGGAGGTCCCGTTCATACAGTACATCGACCCGGAGGCGAGGATAGTTCCGATAATCATGGGGGACCAGTCCTTCTCGGCCGTCAGGTCGCTTTCCGAATCCATCATGGAGGCATGCAGGGGTTACGATGTGGTGGTGATCGCTTCGACAGACATGTCACACTACGTTCCCAATTCCGTTGCACGTTCTCAGGCCGACATGGTGTTGGAGAGGGTCGGTGACATGGATGCCGAGGGTGTTGTATCCGTTGTCCGTCGCAACCGCATAACCATGTGCGGATACGGTCCCACTGCCGTGGCGATGATGTGTTCCGACGGGTGTAAGGCCGATATCCTCGGATATGCGGACTCCTATGATACTCTCGGTATGGACCCGGACGCCGTCGTCGGCTATGCATCCGCCGTTTTCGAGGAGAGGTGACGGAAACAGTCATCATTATATCCAACCCAATGAAATTCATCCATCATGGTTGATAACCAGAACTTCTGCGAGAAGTGCGGTCAATATCTGAACGAAGGGGCCGCGTTCTGTCCCGCATGCGGTGCGAGGGTCCCCGGAAGGTCCCCGGAGCAGATCGAGGCAGAGCGCGAACAGGTACGTTCAGTCATGGCATCCCGTCTCAAGTGGGCGGCGATGATGATGCTCGTGTACTCCATCCCGTTCCTGGTGCTTGGGATATACATCTCGGTGTCGTTGGATTCCATCGTCAGCGAACTGATCAACAATCCATCTTACGAGAGCTACATGGAGTTGATAGGCCTCTCCGAGACTGAGCTCCACACCTTGCTGCAGCAGTGCGGACTGATGTTCATCGTATCGTCCGTGTGCGGTATCCTCTCGTCCGTCCTCTGCTTCAAGAGGCGCCTCTACTGGGTGGCCGTCATCCTGTGCATCCTGTCGTTCATCATAGGTTCGACCGGGTTCTTCGCCCTGTTCATGGGTCTGGGTGCTTTCTGGCTGCTCCTTTCCAGCAAGTTGGCCTTCGATGAGTATTCTGACAAGCTCGACGAGGAGCTGGCGAAGATCAGCTGACTGATCAAAACTTCAAAAAAAACCGTTTCAGCGGGGAATGGTCCCCCGCATTATGTGATCCTCAGATGCGTTTGAGGTACTTCAGGTTGGGTTCGTACACGAGTCCCTTGTCCATGAGGACGTTGGAGATCTCCTCTAGCTCTATGCTGCTGATGCCCTCGGCCTCGGCGCGTCTCTCGAGCTCGTCCCTGGGTGCTCCCTTGCCGTCGGTGTCCAGCTCCTCGAGCATGTTCAGGATGATGTCCTCGATCTGGCCGTAGCTGTGGTCGTTTCCGGAACCGTTCCCGTTAGCGGGGGATCCGGGCATGTCGATCTCGATCTCATCGGGCTCATCGGACAGGTCCTCCGGGAATCCGAGGTCGACGTCCCTGTCGGGCAGGAGCATTCTGAGGGCCCCCTGGATGGTCTTGAGGTACATGACGGAGTCCGGCATCTGGCCGTAGTTGTCCAGAGCGAACAGCAGTCCTGACGCCTCGGCCTGCGTCATACCCATCTTGATGAGGTCCTCCTCCTTCGCATCGGGCATGCCCAGGACGGTCCTGACGTTCTTGAGCCTCCTCCAGGTGTCCTTGGCGGTCTCCAGGATCCACTCCCTGCGGGTGGACTCGTCGATCTTCACGATGTGCTCTGGTCTCACGGACACGTACACCCTCTGGTTGTCCGCGGTGTAGGTTCTGACCCTTCCGACCGCTGCGACGAAGCAGGGCACCTCGATGTCCGCCATGGTGGCGGATGCCTCGGGCTGGTACCTTCCGACGTTGATGAAGAAGCTACCGGACACATCCTGGATCCTCCCCCTCCAGAGGGGCTCGTCCTCGCTTCCGACGTTCTCCTTCTCGGTGAGCACACCGGCCACCAAGACCCTGTTGATCTTGGCTCCGAGCGGTGAGACGACGTACGAGGGGCTCTTCTCCTCGGTCGCCCTGATTTCCAACGAGGATGCGCTCAGCTCGGTGGCGAACACCCTCCATGCGGTCTCCCTTGCGTTCATAGCGATGCCTCCACCTCATCGAGGAGTTTGGATGCCTCGCCCTCGAGGTCCACCTCCACGATCGATGCGCTCTTGACGATCATGCTGGGACCGAAGTTGTCGCTCATGACGTTTCCGCTGACGCGGACCCTCTTCATGAGGATCCTCCCTGCCATCTCCCTTCCGACGACGCCCTCGCCCTGTGCGGCTGCGAGTCCCTGTGCGGCCGCCATGCTCACACCTGTGAGTTTCTCGGTGTCCGCACGGTTGATTATCGCCCCGATGGCTCCCGTTCCGTCGTCGATGACGACCTTGAGCCTCAGGTCCGGGACGCCCTCCACCTG
>CALYUZ010000111.1 GCA_945492685.1 uncultured Methanomassiliicoccaceae archaeon
CATCGGAACTGTTCGAAATGGACCCGGAGGTGGACATCAGAGACCTCTGAGGTGAACCGCCGATACTCACATCGCGCGCCCGGCATCTTTCTCGAATGGCGTGACATAGTGACGGCCGGGCGCGATCATTGCCGTTCACCTCTTAGCCGAGAACAACTCCGGACGGCTCTTGTCCAAGAAGTACAGGTCGCGCATCGAAACGTATCCCGGGGCCCTTATCCTGTCCATGTCCGTCGGATCCAGATCCACGGTCAGGATGCATTCAGCCGAATAATCCTCCGCAAGATTGTTCCCACGGACGTCGAAGACGGTGGCACCCCCTCCGAAGACCGTTCCGTATCCGTTATCCCCTGCCATGTTGCAGGCTGCGACGAAGACAGTGTTATCATAAGCCCTGGCGGGGAGGATCCTGTTCCAGCTGTCCCTCCGGCGTTCACCCGTCAATCCGGACGCGTGGGGCATCAGGATGATGTCAGCACCCTTCATCGCATATTCCATGGTGATCAAAGGGAAATGGGACTCCCAGCAGGTCTGTACGCCCACAACGGCCTTACTCAAGCGGATGGGTTCCACAGAATCCCCCTCGAGAAAAACGGGTGACTCCCTCTCACCGAGATGGGTCTTCCTGTATGTCCCTATCACCCGTCCCCTCTCCGCCACCACCTGGGTGATGAACGGGCCTTCCTCCACGAATCCGAAGCACAGCGCGATACCTAGGTCGGATGTGGCATCGACCACCTCCATGACCATCGGGTCGTCGATGGACATCGCCATGGCGGGGCTGTACTCCGTGGAATAGCCCGTGAGGGACAGTTCGGGGAAACAGACCAGGTCCGAACCGCCCGATGCGAGATCCATCATAGTGGAGACCATCCTGTCACGGTTCCCCATGATATCACCGACCTTGGAGTTCATGGACACCATCGAGAGACGCATCGCCTCCATGATATCACCTGATCCTCCTAGCGGGAACACCGCCGTAGACGGAGTCGGCGGGTACATCACGGTTTACGACGGAGCCCGCGGCGATTATCGCACGTTCCCCTATGGTCACACCGGGGAGTATTATGCTCCCGGCACCTATCCACGCGTCATCACCGACGACCACCCTCTTGGAAACCGTGGATACGTCCCTGCGACGGAGATGGTCGGTGGAATGCTCGGGGGTGATGATCTGAACCCTCGGGCCGACCATCACATAGTCCCCGAACTCCACGGGAGCGGTATCGAGGATTATGCAATCCGTGTTAATCCTCAGACATCTTCCGAAAACGATGTTCGTACCGATGTCGCAATGGAACGGAGGATTGATGCTAACCTCGGACGAATCCCTGCCGAAGAGCTCGTCGAGTATCGCCCTCCTCTCGGATGCGGGTGTGCAGGGAACATTGAACCTCTCGCAGAGATCGTGTGCCCTGTCGATGGCTGAGAATAACTGATCGATGTCGTCATCAAGGTCGGAGGTTTCCATACCTGCGGCGGCACGTCCAAGGAAATCCATGGATGACAATCGGAGAAGGGTGGTAAAAGGGTTGGGAATGATGGTGCCGAAGCACCATCGGTTTCATTCAGCTGCCTCCATCTTGGCATCTTCCTCCGGCTCCTCCTCCTTGGGAGTCTGAACCTTGAAGATGATACCGATGATCGCCAGGAGCAGGATGATGACTCCCCCGGCGAGGAATGCGAAATCCACACTGTTGGCGAAGGAGAGCAGGATGTTGTAGAGGTTCTGCTCGATTCCCGGAGGTATGCTGAAGACGGGGCCCCATACAGCGGCGATATCGGGGTTGCTGAGGTCCAGGATGTTAAGGATACCGGAATCATGGGGGATCAGCTGATACACCGCATCGGGCAGATTGGCCTGGAGCTCTGAGGAGATCCTGTTGTTGATCAGCATCGAGAAGATGGCTGTTCCGACCGTTGTTCCGATGGACCTGAGGAGGTTGACCGCAGATGTGGTCATACCCATCTCACGGGTGGTACAGCTGTTCTGGACTGCGGTCATGATGACGGCCATCATACATCCGAGTCCGAATCCGAAGATGAACAGACACTCGATGTAGTACACGACATCGGTTCCGATGGTCATCTTGGACATCATGTACAGTCCGATGAAGGTGATGATTGGCCCGATGGTGAGCCAGGGCTTGAATCCGGTCCTGTTGACCAGTGCACCGCTAGCCATAGCGGTGATCATCATACCAGCGACCATCGCCAAGGAGTACTCTCCGGCCTCCATTGTCGTCATCTGGAGGATCCCGATTGCGAACATGTTGGAGTAGATCATAGCACCCATCATTCCGATACCGAACACGAACATGTAGATGGCCGCCATGATGACGGTCTTGTTCTTGATCAGCTTGGGTGACAGGATGGGTTCAACCGCCTTCTGCTCCACCTTGACGAAGAGAACGAGAAGGACGGCTGCAACGAGGATCATAACAATGGACTCGACGCTGACCCACTCGAAATCCTTGCCTCCGAACTCGAAGAGCAGGATGAAATCCATCAGAAGGATGGAGAGCAGCGCGATACCCTTTCCGTCGATGACGGGCTTCTCGTCACTGATGGGTGTGGGGAACTTCTTGATGGTGAGGAAGAACGCGACAGCGGCGATGGGCAGGTTGATGTAGAAGCACCAGTGCCAGCTGATGAAGTCGGTGATGTATCCTCCGAGAAGGGGCCCGATTCCGCTTCCGACACCGAAGATGGCCCCGAGGATACCCTGCATCCTTGCCCTCTCGCGAGGGGCGTACAGGTCCGCAACGGCGGCTGTGGCCACCGGGATCAGGATTCCTCCTCCCAGACCCTGGACGGCACGGCATACGATAAGCATCTCCATGCTCGTGGACATTCCGGCGACGAAGGATCCCGCGACGAAAAGTCCGAGTCCGATGAGAAACAGGGGCTTCCTTCCGTAAAGGTCCGACAATTTACCCGCGATGGGGATCATGATGGTCTCGCACAGCAAATACGCCGTGATCATCCAGGCGTAGAGCGAGGCCCCATTGAGATCCAGAGCGATGACCGTACCGCATGTACCGACGATGGTCCCGTCGAAGCAAGCGACGAGCATCGCGAGGCACAGACCCACCATTATGGTGTTACGGGTCCTCGGATCAATGTTCTTATAAGTAATCTGTTCAACGGCGATGATAATCACCCACGATACTTCGGGTCACTTAGAAGTATTATTAGTAGGTTGTGGGATAAACCATCCCAAAAATCGAAATGAGATGATTCTTTCAATAAATATAGAGAATGGAGTGGTGGATTGTTCCAACCACCCTGATATAAGCTTTTTCCAGGTCCCGGAAACGCATATGACAAAAAAGTATTTGTTTACAAGTAAACTATCTTACTGACGAGAACCCTTCTGGGAGTAGGTCTGAATCAGGATGTCGGTACGGTTCTCCAGCTTCCTGAGACAGGATTCGAACACCTCGCGCTCACCCTCGTCGAAATCCCTGAAGAGATTGACGCTGATTATGTCCCTGACCATACGGGATATCGCCTCCATACGGTGTCCGCTCTCGGTGAGCTCCAACGACTGGACCTTGCCCTCGCCGACGTTGACCACGCACCCCATGTCGATGAGTTCGCGGACGAGAATGGATATGTAGGATTTGTCGAAGGGGAGGTGCTCACGGACCTCCTTCTGTGAAGGATTGTCCAGGGCACCGATCACGGCGACGGTCATGAGATGGGGCAGACGGATCCCGCTGTCGAGCATGTAGCTGGACACGATCATGTCCATGCACTGCTTGATCTTCGTGGGAAAACACATGAGCATGGCGAAAACCATGTGATCGTCAGGAGAAAACTCACTCCCGGAACAGCCCTCTTCCATAATGGACCCAACTGCTCTAAAACATATTAATGCTAGGTGACCGGCGTGTCGGTGGCCTTGGCCGCCGACACCGTCACCTGACGTGGTCAAACAGGTTGACCGTTT
>CALYUZ010000112.1 GCA_945492685.1 uncultured Methanomassiliicoccaceae archaeon
AATCGTTAAGAAGCTCCCGATCCTTGAGTGATCCGATGGAATACGACCCAGAGATCCACATCGAAGAGAACCACGAGGTCTACCCCCCTCACGACGACAGCATCCTGCTGATAGAATCCCTAGACGTCCATCCGGGGGAGAGGATACTGGAGATCGGTTGCGGATCGGGGGTGGTCTCGATACACTGCGCGAAGAATGGATGCGAGGTGTCCTGCGGGGATATCAACCCGATGGCGGTGGAACTAACCAGGAGGAACGCGGAAGCGAACGGTGTCTCGATCGATGTCGTGGAGACGGATGTCTACAGCAACATCGATGGGAGGTTCGACACCATCGTGTTCAACCTGCCGTATCTCCCCGTGGATGAGGAGGGTCTGCTCGCGAAGGCATGGTCCGGAGGCGCCGATGGATTGGGACCCCTGCCAGAGCTCCTGAGAGGTTCACCCGACCACCTCCTTCCGGGGGGAAGGGTCGTCGTCGTTGTATCATCCCTGATGGACACTGCGGAGCTCTGGGAACTCCTGGATTCCTATGATGTGGAGAAGATCGGGGAACTGAAACTGTTCTTCGAGAAACTCTCTGTCCTGTCGATACGTACTGCATAAACTATAACGGCATCCCATGATGTGTTCCCATCATGTGGATGCTCTTCGCTTTTCTATCCGCGATATTCGCCGCGTTGACATCCATATTCGCCAAGATTGGGATCAAGGACGTGGATTCCAACCTCGCCACCGCCCTCAGGACCATCGTGGTCCTTGTCATGGCATGGCTGATGGTCCTGATCACCGGCTCCTTCGATGGGATCGGTGAGATCTCGCGGAAAACACTGTTGTTTCTGGTCCTATCCGGATTGGCCACGGGAGTGTCTTGGATTTGCTACTTCAAGGCCATCTCCCTGGGCGATGTGAACAAGGTCGCCCCCATAGACAAGAGCAGCACCATCCTGACCATGGTACTCGCATTCATCATGCTGGGGGAGGGCTTCACCCCTATCGCCGGAGTGGGGATGGTCATCATGTTCACCGGGACCATGCTGATGATAGAGAGGAAGGATGTCGAGAAGAAGGAGGAAAGATCGTCATGGCTGCTCTATGCCGTTCTATCGGCAGTTTTCGCAGCACTGACATCGATCCTCGGAAAGGTCGGCATCGAAGGTATGGATTCCAATCTGGGAACCGCGATCCGCACATGTGTGGTCCTTGTCATGGCATGGATGATCGTTTTCATGCAGGGCACGTGGAAACAGACAAAGGAGATCGGAAGGAGGAACGGGGGATTTCTGGTCCTATCCGGACTGGCGACAGGTGCATCATGGCTGTGCTTCTACAGGGCACTGCAGGAAGGACCGGCATCCCTGGTGGTGCCGATAGACAAGCTGAGCATCCTATTCACCGTGCTGTTCGCGGTCCTGATCCTCAGGGAGAGGATGTCCAAGAGGTCCTGGCTGGGCCTGACATTGTTGGTCGTCGGAACGCTGATGCTCCTGCTGTGACGATCGTTGAGTGTTACGAATCTTTAAAAAGTATGCATCGATTCACGGGAACATGGACCCCATAAGGATGCATTGGGATGTTCGCTCCACAGAGTACAATGATTTCGTGGTCAAGGGATACAACGACCTGAGGGAACGCAGGGCCTGGCAGGACCACTTCTCATCCATCCTCGGAACGGAACCCCTAAACATCCTCGATGTGGGATGCGGACCCGGAATCGTGTCCATGCAGCTTGCCGACCTGGGACACAGGATGACATCCGTGGACCTCTCGGACAGGATGGTTGAGTTCGCGAAGGCCAACTCCCAGGCGAACGGATTGGATATCGACATCCGTCAGGGGAATGCACTGGCCCTCGATTTCCCGGATTCGTCCTTCGATGCGGTGGTGAGCGACTACATGCTCTGGACAGTTCCTGATCCGGAGAAGGCCATATCGGAATGGTTCAGGGTCCTGAAGCCCGGTTGCAGGATCGCGTACACCGATGGCGATTGGTTCCACGACCCGTTGTCGACACCGTTCAGGAACAGGGTGTCCGCATACTTCGCCAAAAGGGACAGGAGACACCTCGAGAAGGTGCATGAGGAATCCG
Source organism: uncultured Methanomassiliicoccaceae archaeon (assembly GCA_945492685.1). GTDB lineage: Archaea > Thermoplasmatota > Thermoplasmata > Methanomassiliicoccales > Methanomethylophilaceae > Methanoprimaticola. Next base: position 2,089 of record CALYUZ010000112.1, read on the forward strand.
ATGCACGGATGGACCTGTGGTCATCCGATGCGGTACGTCCGAGGGATGACATCCGCATGCTCGAGAAGGCAGGATTCCGCGAGATACGGGTGATCGAGAACGTACAGAGGAAGGTCCTCCATGGGTCCAGATACTACGCCTACGGATTCACCAACAACCACTTCACGGTGACCGCAGTCAAACCGTCCGAATGATTCTGAAGAAATGATGGAATGGGCCCGAAGGCCCTGTTTTGATAGGTTTCACCCGAGGATCTTCTTGATGGCCTCGGTCAGGAGCTGGTTGGCCTGCTTTCCATCGATCTTACCCCTGAGAGCTCCCATGACGGGTCCCATGAGTCCTCCGATGGCTCCCATGCCCTTCTCCCTGACGAAATCAGCACGCTCGTTGACGATCTTCTCTATGATGGCGGCGGCCTCTCCCGCATCGACGGCCTCGACGCCGAGCTTCTTGATGGCGTCCTCCGCGGATGTGCCGGTGGCCATCTCCCTCAGGATCGAGGGTAGTGCCTCCTTGGCGAAGCGTCCGTCCTTCAGCATGGCGAACAGGCCGAGGATGTCATCATCGGTGAACACGTGGGTGTCGATACCGTCGTGCTCCATCTCGGAGTAGGCGTTGAGGAACATGGTGGCCGCGATCGGTGCCATGGCCCTGTCCTGGGCGATCCTCTCGAACAGCTCGTCGTTGCTCTGCCTGACGATCTGTCTGGCCTGCTGCTGGTTGATGCCGTACTGGTCCACGAGCCTCTTCTCGATCTGCTCGGGGAACTCGGGCATGTTGTCCCTGACCTGCTGGAGCCTCTCATCGGTGATGGTGGTGGGGGGCACATCGGTCTCGGGATACATCCTGGCGGCTCCGGGCAGAGGTCTGGAGTACTTGGTGGTCCCATCCGGCAGGGGGTCCCTGGTCTCCTCGGGAACACCCTCCAGGGCCTCGTTGGCCCTGATCACAGCCGCCTCGAGCGCATCGGTGGCCTTCTTCTCCCTGGCCGCGCAGATCACGAAGGCGTCGTTCTCCCCGGTCATTCCCAGGAAGGACCTGAGGTCGTCCACGTATGACTGCTCGATACCGTAGTTCGGAAGCTCGTCGGAGTGGAATATTCCCTTCACACCCTTGGTCCTGGCCCTCTGGGCCATCTCGGATCCGAGCCTGAGGGTCTTGTTGTCACCGTTCATGACACCGGCGAATCCGGGAAGACGGACGGCGATGACCTTGCCCTTATCGTCCAGGGCACCCTTGATGACCTTGGACTCGCAGGTCTTGAAGATGTCCGTGACATCCACGGGCTCGAATGGCACGGCCTTCGTTCCCCTGTCGTTGAGGATGGTCTTGACCCTGATGAGCATCTTCTGCCTGTTGACCTCGTTCCTGACGTAATCGGGGATCATCTTCAGGTCCCCGACACCCTTCAGCTCGATCCTGGCACCGCCGGGAATGGAGATGTTCAGGTCCTGACGGATGGTTCCGATACCTCTCTTGACCCTCCTGGTGGCCCTGAGGAGTGTTCCGAGCCTGTAGGCGACCTCCATGACCTCCTCGGGCGTCCTCATGTCGGGTCCGGTGGCGACCTCTATGAGCGGTATGCCGAGACGGTCGAGCCTGTAGAGGATCTCATCACCCTTGGTCTCCACCTTACGTGCCGCATCCTCCTCGAGACAGACCGAGAGGATGGAGATGTCCCTGTCCCCCACCTTGACCTTTCCGTCGGTGGCGATGAGGGCGGTCCTCTGGAATCCGGATGTGTTGGATCCGTCCACGACGATCTTCCTCATGAAGTGGATCTCGTCGATGATATCCGCCTCGAGCATCTCCGAGAACGTCAGGGCGATCTGCATGGCATCCGCGTTGACATCATGCGGG
>CALYUZ010000113.1 GCA_945492685.1 uncultured Methanomassiliicoccaceae archaeon
AAGGATGCGGAGTATCTCGGAGTATGCTTTCTCCGGGTGCTCAAGTGTCCATAAGACATCCCTGGAGACCACCAGGTCGAAGCTTTCGTTGGGGAACGACATGGATTGAGCATCCATTCTCAGGAATACCGGTTGGACTCCGGCATCGGCCGCATTCTCCGTTGCACGGGCCACCATCTCGGAAGAGTAGTCGATTCCCACGACATCGTAACCGGCGGATTCCAGCGGAATGGAGAAGAATCCTGGTCCGCAGCCCAGGTCTAGTACCCTCCCCGAGTGTATGCCGGTGATTCCAGCGACCCAGCAGGCCACATCGTCACCTCTCTCCCTCATCTCATCGACCACCGCATCAGAGAAGCCGGAGCTCCTGCTGTCCCAGTAGTCGCAGATGCTGTCTGTCAGTTGCAAAAGGATCACCGTTAAGGGTGGGGCCCGGAGGCCCCTTCGGGATCAGTTCCCGTAGTACTCCTTTACATCCGAGAGGTCGAAGTAGTTGATACCCTCGAAATCCTCGAAGCTGTAGTCGGGGTGATACTTCTGGATGTAGTCCTTGAACATCTGGTCCACGTCGAAGTTGAACAGGTCGGGGTAGATGGCATTGGCCAGGTACGCGACGGTGATGTAACTGGCGGGACCCATGAATGTTCCTTGTCCGAATACGATCACGTTACCATCCTTGTATGCCTGGGTGTGCTCCACGAACTGTATGTACTTTCCCTCGGTCTTGGTTGCGGTATCGTACATAACCTTCTTTGTGGTGTCATGGTCCACGAATGTCTCCAGGAATCCTTGATAGATGCTGAACACGATGAAGTCCGGTTTCATCGTAAGGGCAACGGTCTCGGCGTCAACACTCATTCCGGGCGTGTATCCCGCGTCGATGACGGTCCTTCCCCCGGCAGCGGTCACAAGCTCGTTGATTCCGTTATGCATTGTGGAGATCTTCGTTCCGTTGTAGGATGCATAGACGAGGGGCCTGTCCTTGATTGCAATGTCTTTTGTCTTCTCCTCAATTGTCTTCAGCACGCTGTCGGCCACTTCAGCATAGGCGTATGCGTTCTTCTCCTCGTTCAGGAGATAACCTAGTGTGATCACCGCGGAGACGGTCACGTTGTCCTCCCAGAAGGGGAGACGTACCACATCGATACCGAGGGGCCCAACGGTCTCCTCCATGTTGTTGTCGAACCATGCCCTGGTTCCGGAGAGGATGAAGCTGGGCTTCTCGTTGCCCGATTTGAGGAAAACCTCATAGTCGGGGGTGAACCTGCTTCCCATGCTCTGTGCATTCTCGAACATCTTGTACCATTGGCTGTAGGCACCGTTTTCGGCCACCTGGTTGCATGCGTAGAGGACCCTGTCCTGGGCTCCGCAAATCAGCACGGCCTCATAGTTGCTCTTGTATCCGATGGCCATGGTGTCCAAGGGGTATGTGCAGGATGCCACCACAGAGTCCACATCGTAGTAGTTGACCATCATGTTCTGTTCGCGGTCGACCATGCGCTGTATCCACTTGACATCGGCCTCGTCGACCTTTCCGTCGCAGTTGGCATCAGCAAGTGTTCTGCTGACCAGTTTTCCACCGTATTCGAGGTAGCAGTCGAAGTAGACGGCTTCAGCCTCTCCGGCGATGATCTTCTCCACATACTCCACATCCCTCTGGTCGATGTAGTCGTCGTTGTTGGCGTTGCCGAAGATCGTGAGACGTCCTGTCAGGTCTGTGCTGTCCCCGTAGTTGGGTTTCTCATTCCCGCCTCCCACGGTCAGGACGACGGCAACACACACGACCAGGAGGACGACCACGATACCGGTGGCCGCCACAATCTTCTTGTCCATTGTTATCACCAATTGGATGTATAATCCAATAGTCCGTATCAAAATGGGTTCTGTTTAAAAGGTTTTTCATCTGTTTATATTTGGATTGAAAGAATATTCATATGTCTGGATGCAATAGGTTGTATATTCCAATATCAATAAGATGTGATATTATGACGATGGACGGGATCGATGGGTGCAGAGGATCCGACCTGGACCTCAGGATCAGGGAGTACTGGGAGGAGAGGGCCAGGGGATACAGCCTGGCCACCAGGATATCCCTGAATGACGAGAAGGACATGTTCAGGACCACATTGGAGAATGTCCTCAGGGAGAACCGCAGACTGGATGTGGCTGATATGGGCACAGGTGCAGGATATGCAGCCATAGCGGCGGGGATGATGGGACATCATGTCGTGGGGATCGACAACTCCGAATGTATGATACAATGTGCACGTCGCAACGCCCATGATTTCGGTGTTGATGTGGAGTTCATACTCGGGGACATCAACTCCCCGGGATATACCGGGAGGTCCTTCGATGCGGTCATCGCCAAGGACGTCATCTGGTCATTGATAGACCCTGTTTCAGCATACATGGAATGGACGATGCTTTTGAAGCCCGGAGGAACACTGATCGTTGCCGACGGGAACTACTACCTAGACCTCTATGATGATGAATATCGCAGGAAGACACAGTACAATATCATGAAGAGTGGGAAGGACAACAATCTCCATGCAAAGACCAATATGGATAACGTGGATTTCAACAGGATCAAGGAACTGGCGATGGAGCTCCCCCTGAGCAGGATACGTAGGCCTTCCTGGGATGTATCCGTTCTCCTCGGTCTGGGATATGAGGATATACGGGTGATATCGATGGATAAGACGACCTTCTCCACCCTCACCGAGGATGGTCCGATGATCCTCCCATCCAAATTCATGGTCGTGGCTAGGATGCCGACCGATTCCGATGTCCAGGAGAACAGCAGGACGGTTGCCGACTCGGAGATGATAGATGCCATCTCCCAGAGACTCGATAGGATTGATGAGGGGATGCTGTCCGTGCTGAAGTCCCTGTCGGATGGGAACCGGCTCAAAATTGCTTTAGGACTAATCGGCGGGGGCATGACCGTCTCCCAGATATCCGTGGCGATTGGGATATCACCGTCTCATGTATCTCATAATCTGAAGGTCATGAGGGATGGTGGTATAGTCGAATCCCATCGTGAGGGGAAGGAGGTCATTTACACCCTCAGACACAGATATGCGATGGAGGCACTCCTCGGACTGGCAGGGAGCATTTCCGATGGAACGTCGGGTTGATGCGATATCCCTATAACGGGGTCCTCGGATTACGGGTCCGTTAACATGGTATCCGACAACCTTCTCCAGAACGCCGAGGCGGGAGATGCCCAGGCACAGTATCAGATCGGTATCAACTACCTGTATGGGACCGACGTTCCCAAGGACACATCCAAGGCCGCGGAATGGTTCGCAAAGGCCTCGGAGCAGGGATTCCTGCCCGCCAGGAGGGAATACGCCCTTCTCCTCGCCGCAGGCGACGGTGTGGAGCCCGACATGGAGAAAGCCGTTGAATATCTCAGCCAGGCCGCGGACAACCTTGATCCCAGCGCGCTCTACCATCTCGGACTTATGTACGAAGTGGGAACAGGAGTTCCGAAGGATCTGCAGAAGGCGGTAAGGATGCTCGCCTACGCTGCCGAGATGGGATATCCCGGAGCCGACATCGATGCCGAGAGGATAGACAAGATCCTCACGGAGCAGAGGAACAGGAACCTCCGCGCAAGGCCCATCCTGAAGCTCCAGATCTCCGACGTTGATGTCGAGGCGGCTTGCTGCAAGCGCATGCTGGACTGTCTCCTCGAGCAGGAGATCGTCTTCATCGACTCGTACAAGGGTCCCGCCCTCCTGGGAGAGGACAAGGACGGAATGGACACCGTACTCGAGTGCTGTCCCTTCTGCGGTGCGAAGATCGAGCTCGTGTCCCACGACAAGAAGTACTGAGGATCAGCTGAGGACGTGTTTGGCGTCCTCGTTTCCCAGCTCCGCGGCGAGTTTGAGAAGTCCGATACCCTTCCTCTCGTCGCGGTGGACCCCTTCC
>CALYUZ010000114.1 GCA_945492685.1 uncultured Methanomassiliicoccaceae archaeon
GTCCGGGCCGTTCCGTATGGGCGGTCCGTCTTCACATCCTGCAGATACAATATTGGTTTTATTATAGATAAGGCTTTTCATCCTCATCTGAGGAAATCCAAGCCTCCCTCCCTGACGATCCTCCTGTAGACCAGGTCCATCACAGCGGAGGGATTGGAACCGCATTCGGCGATCACCCTCTCCGCCTCCACCTTGAGGACGGAATCCACCCTTGCATTGATCACGGAACCCCTGCCACTGTCCGGAAGCTTCCCATTGATGACCTCATCGTACACGGATGCGATGTACTCGTTGTACATCATGCCCTTGTCCCTGGCGACGGCCCTGATGAGGTCCGTGGTCCCGGAACCGTACTGCGACGACTTCTTCTTCCTCTCCGCCAAGACGGGATATCCCAGATCCACCGCTATCGCCTTGAGGACCGACTTCCTGGAGTCCATATCCTTGGGGATCAGGTCCTCGGGATCGAGCATCCCTATCCTGGACACCACCTCGGTGTCCATGTACGGATACACCATCGTCTTCCCGAAATGCTCGGCGATCCTCAGCTCGCACGGCACCGACACGTCCAACAGACGGTCCACGCTTGCCTCCTTCAGGACCTCGTAGTTCTCCCTGGTCTGACCCACGAACTTGGCGCACCCCATGAAGTACTCATCGGAACCCTGTCCCGAGACGATGATGTCCTCATCCGCCGCCTTGCAGACGCTGAACAGCTGCAGCTCATAGGAGACGGTGAACGGGTCGGACGTACCGGTGGACTCTATTATCTCCCTCACGTAGCCCTCGATGTTCCCCCTGGTGAGCTGCACATGGGTCCACGGGAGACCGAGCCTCTCGGAAAGATCACGTGCCATCACCACGTCGAACGCGTTGGACGTTCCGCATGTGTACAGATGGACACTCTCGGCGAACCCCTTGGACAGAGCGGACACGAGACCCGAATCCAGACCGCCCGAGAAGGCGACTCCCACACGGCGTCCCTCCACCCCCCTGCGGACGGAATCGACGATGGCGTTCTCGAGGTCGGCGTACTTGAAGGTCATGAATCCCCATATGGAAACCAGGTTTTATACTGAACCTTAACGACGTTTACTATACAAAACGACGAACACCGGTCCATCTATGTAAACCAGGAAAGAGAAGGACCTTCCATGAAGGGAATCATCATGGAATCCAGGATCGAAGACCACGGGATATCACGTCGTTTCGTCATACCGGAGAGTGCGTCCCTGTTGGATATGGACATGGTCGTCTCGACCATCATGTGGATGGAACCGATGTCCGACGGCATGACGGTCCTGTCCACCGATGAAAGGGATATCGAACTGTTCGAGAGGAGGGGATTGGAGGCTCCGCTCAGTATGATGGGAGGATGCCTGTTCGAGCTTTCCAACGCCGGATCGGTCTGTGAGGTGGAGGCCGTCGGGGAGACGGACCCCTGCTACCCCCATGCGGCGGAACTTATCGAGATGAAGGGGGACATGCCTCCGGGGATGACGGGGACCGACCACCCGTCGGATATGGTCCAGATCAACGACCGCCTCCTCCAAACCGGGATCCTGGGATGTCCGGTGCCCGGATGGAGGAGGATCGACCTGAGCAAGCGCCTGGAGATCATCGAGATGATATGCAGATTCGATGCTCTGGCGCTGTTCTACAGATGGGAGACGGGTGATGTCGTGAGGGTGGACGACCCCGATGAGTGCAGGGAGAACGGAACACCTCCGCCGGACATCTCGATGGACGACCTCGATCCCGAGGATCCCGCATACTCGTTCATCTGCTCACCCACCATGGAGCTCATGTCGATCATGGCCGAGTCGGGACCCGAAAGATCGGAACGTGTTGATGACGAGGGGCACATCGTCGTCACGGACCCGACCTCCATATCGGTGTTGCTCCGTCTGATCGATCAGAGAACGTTCGAGATCCCCATGGAATGGGCCGATCGTAACCACGTGTCCTTCGTCTTGGACATGGCTGTGGACGACTCCTCATGGAATGACGGAGAATGACGTCCATGGCACATCACATCGGATGTTACATATCTAACATGATAATGTATTGGAACTTTGAGTTGCACATAGATATTAAAAATGTAGATGGTGTTGATGCCGAATGATGTCCTCGTTCCAACTGAGCATATCCATCGACGGCAGCTACCCTCCCATCGTCAGGACCGTAGCCATTCCCGTGAACGCATCATTCAACGACCTCAACAGCACCATCCAGTCCGTGTTCGGATGGAGCGATTCCCACGAGCACGTGTTCAGGGTGGGAAAGGAGAAGATCGGTCCCCGTGGACACGGCAACGCCGCCGACGAGGACCGCGTCCCCCTGTCCGAACACGTAGGCCGGAAGATGGAATACACCTACGACATGAGGGACGGGTGGGACATCACCATAACATGGGGCGATGACAGGGAGGACATAGACCTCCCCTGGTCCCTCCTCCTCGGATGGTCCGGGGAGAGCCCTCCGGAATCGTGCGGGAACATGGCCACGTTCTACGCCATGCTGGATGCGGTGGAGGATCCGAAGAACGAGCTCCACGAGAAAGCCGTGAAGATGTGCGACAGCCTCTACTTCGACGAGGATTCGGTGACATCGAACCTGGAATGCTGGCCCGTGCAGGGGGTCAGACCCGCAGGGTCGGAGATCCTGCCCCAGGGCGTGAGGATGGCCATCATGGGCAACATCCTGGCATTCCACGAGGGAGCGATGGTCTACGATGTGGAGGATATGGATGTGCGCGTGGTCGCGGACCGCGCACCCAGAAGTGCGAAGGGCAGCAGGCGCAACAAGGGTCCCCGCACGGTCGGAGCGGCATCGGTATCCATCGAACCCGCCCGCTACATGCCCCTCTCCCCTCCCGGGAAGGTGAACCTGGCATCGTTCATGAACGACTACTCGGAGGAGAACCCCGACCTCGGACTCCCCCATGCCGAGCCCGAACAGGGGAGCATGGATGCGTTCATGGCCGTCATCAGGGTCAGGGAGATGACCGCACTGTTCGACAGGTACGTCTTCGACCGTGCCTCGCTGTTCCCGTTCCAATGGGCGAAGGAGCATGGGTTCTACTTCAAGGACTGCCACGACGTTGAATTGGGATCGGCGGCCGACATGGCCAGGATGATCCAGGAATCCGGAGAGGATGTGGACGACCCCGAGGTGGTCGACCGCCTGATAGAGCAGTACATCGAATCCCGCAAATCGCTCTGACCGAACGTGGGACTCCAAACGATTTATACCCCTCAGGGGATGACGCATCATGGAGCAGACATTCCTGGTCACAGAGGCGATCGCCGAGCAGTTCGACATACCGGTCCATGAGGTCTCCGAGGCTTTCGACGAGTTCGAGGCCCCGATCATCCTCGGCGGAAACACGGTCGAGGACCTGAAGGCGTTCGCGGACGATGTCGGATCCAAGGTGGTCCTGGTGCAGTACGACTACACCGACGAGGACGAGCTCTACGTGGACGTGTCCGACGAGGCCCTCGACGGACTCTTCGGCGACAAGGCCGACGAGGCGAGGGAGCGCATCTTCGAGCACAACACCGCCATCCTCGACGAGGATTGGGAGGCACCCTACGCCATGAGCGCCTTCGTCATGTACGAGGGAAGCGCATTCGGCATCAGGGTCTTCAACGACGTCTACGACGGAGACCTCCTGGTGGACCCCGACGACTTCATCGTCTACCTCCTGGACGAGTTCGACGACGGACTCGAGTGATCCCGGACATCCGGGTCACGGAAACACCCTTACCCTTCTTTTCACAGTTTGAGACGGATGCGCTGGTTCCTGCTGCTTATCTTATCGGGGATTGTGTACTCGACCCTACCCTCGGACACCAGGTCGCGTACGATGCGATAGACATTCTGTGCATTACGGGAATATCCGAGAGCATCTGTCAGCTCCCTCATGGA
>CALYUZ010000115.1 GCA_945492685.1 uncultured Methanomassiliicoccaceae archaeon
GGTGATTATCACCATGGATGTGTTCACGCAGACCTTGGTTGTTATCTTTAGGAAATCACCGTATGCGTCGGTGAGTTCTTCGGACCAGTTCCTGTTCAACGAACAGTTGATCGGGGAATCGTATTCGTCTATCAGGACGATGGGTTTGACATCATGATGAATGGAAATCGCAGTACACAATCTGCTCATTGATTCGCCGAGACCGAGACTTGTTCCAGACTCATCCGACATGATGTACCTTTTGAGATATTCGGGTACTTTCTCAGATTCCAGTATGTATCCGAATTCTATGTTCAACAAATAGCGTATCTTGTTCGTTAAAGCGGATTTAAATGATTCCAGACTGTTGAATTCCAAAGTTGACATATCCAACCTTATGACTGGGAATCCGTTCCTGTAGCCTTTTTTCACCCATGTATCGTATTCGGGACAGGATTCTATCTTGAGCCCGTTGAATGAATCCACTGATGATTCCTTGTCCGAATATTTGATGTTGAAGAATCTGTCGATCATCGACAGGGCGAGTGTTTTTCCGAAACGTCTCGGACGTGTGATCAGTATCTTCTTCATCCCATTGTTCAGGATGTCTCTTATCAGAAGACTCTTATCTACAAATAGGAAACCTTCAGTTACCAACTGTCTGAAAGTCTGGATTTCAGTGGGTATCTTGACGGATTCCATGGTCGTACGACCGCCATTTCCATTGATATAACTTTTCGAATGTGTTTCTGTATTGCTTACGGATTTCCGTTCGCAGTCGAGATGTGGAAAAGGGGTGAGGCCGGTGATCCCGGCGATAGGTTTCTCACTCCCTTCCGAGACGGTATTCCCTGCACTTCCTAAGGAACCAGTACGCCGCATCGGGGTTGGAGTAGTAGTAAAGGTGCGGATATCCGGCGAGCATCGATCCCGTGTCGTGGATGCACGTGTACTCCTTGCCGTTCGTCTTCCGAGCGTTCCAGTCCTCCCCGCAGTTGTCGCTGTCCCAATAGTGGAACTCGTGTCCCTTCACGGTGAGGTCGGAGGGCATCATGCCGTCCTTCGTGGGATTCAACGTTATGTATCCGAACCTGGAGAGCTTTCCCGTGTTCCTAACCTCTCCGGGGATGACGCCGCACATGTCGCGCATGTTTCCCTCGGAATCCTCCATCCTCTCGTGGAGGTACATGAATCCGCCGCATTCGGCGATGCACGGGAGTCCCGCCTTGACCTTGGACCTGATGTCCTCCAGCATGGATTTGTTGGATTCCAGCTCGTCGGCGTGGAGCTCGGGGTATCCTCCGGAGAGGATTATCCCGTCCACATCCGGCAGTCTCTCATCGGACATTGGCGAGAACTCGACGATCTCCGCACCGCATCTCCTGAGTAGTTCGATGTTGTCCTCGTATGTGAAGCAGAAGGTCTCGTCGGCCGCGACACCGATCCTGACCGGACCGTCCACCTTCTTCACCTCGGGTACGGAGTATTCCAGGTCCGGTGCGGATGATGCCATCTCAAGGAGCATGTCGATGTCCAGCGATCCCTCGAGGATCTCCGCCAGCTGGTTGAGCTTGTCCTTCAGCTCGGCGATCTCCGACGGGAGCACCAGGCCGAGGTGCCTGCTCTCCAGGACCAGGTGGCTTACTTTCGGAACATATCCGATGGCCTTCAGACCCATGGCCTCCACCTCCGGCTTGAGCATGTCGAATACCTTCTGCGACATCTGGTTGAAGATCACGCCCTTGATGTTGTTCTCCCTGAACGTGCAGAATCCCTTCAATGTCGCAAGCGTGGACACGCTCGCTCCGCGGCTGTTGATCAGCAGGATGGTGGGCGCCTTGAGCTTCAGCGATACGTCGCATGAGGATGCCTCGGTCCCGGCGATGGTGGTGCCGTCATAGTATCCCATGACGCCCTCGATAACCGAGATGTCGTTCTCCTCGGCGGTCCTGGCGAAGAGGTACCTGAGGGTGTCCTCCCCGACGAAGTACGCATCGAGGTTCTTGGACCTGGTCCCGATGACCCTGCTGTGGAACATCGGATCGATGTAGTCGGGTCCGCATTTGAACGATGCGACCTTCAGTCCCCTGTTGACAAGTGCCTGGAGGATCCCGCAGGTGATCAGCGTCTTCCCGGAACCGCTGGCGGGAGCGGCTATGAGGAACCTCGGAAGGCTCATCTTCCCCTCACCACTGCGATGTACACGGGGTTCTGGGCGGTCATGAGGTGGTATCTTCCCAGATGCCTCGCCCTGGAGACGTTGATGTTGGTGATGTCCTCCTCGATGAGGTTCAGTTCCTTGATCACCTGGAACGTCTCGGACATCGTCTCTATCGTCACGGAGTTGATGACGATCCTCGCCTGGGGGTTCTTGGCGAGGATGCATTGGATGATCTGCTTCAGGTTCCCGGATGACCCGCCGATGAAGGCATGCGTGGGTGCCGGGAGGTCGTCCAACGCCTCCGGTGCCAATCCCTGGATGACCTCGATGTTGGGGGTCTTGAACTTCTTCTTGTTTATCTCGATGAGATTGGCCGCGTCGTCCTCCTTCTCCACGGCGTAGACCTTTCCGCGGAATGCGGCGAGGGCCATCTCCACGGAGACGGATCCGGTACCGGCCCCCACATCGTACACGATGGAGTCGGGCCTGAGCTTCAGCTTAGCGACCGACAATGCCCTGACCTCGCTCTTGGTCATGGGTGCATCGCCTCTGACGAAGTCCTCGTCGGGGATGCTCAGGGGATAGGTGTCGTCGGCGTGCTCGTTTATTATCAATGCGACGCAGAGTGAACCGAACTCCTGGTCCAGGAGCTCGGAGGGCGTTCCGGCGAAGATCTTCTCCGAGGGCATGCCGAAGTCCTGTCCCACGGTGACCGTCACATCCATGCTGTAGTCGAAGAGCTGCCTGCACATGGCCTGCACGGACTCCTCTCCGGAGAGGAGTGTGAACACCTTGCGGTGCGTGGAGCATATTCCGATGATGTTGGCGTCCCTGCCGTGGGCGCTCGTGAGATATGCATCGTCCCATGAGGTCTCCGCCTTGGAGCACAGGTACACCAGTGACGATATCCCGCTCTCCACGTCCACATCGTAAACTTCCCTGTTAATGGCGGACAGGAGCTTCTTGGCACCGCTGTAGAATCCCACATCACCTGACATGAGTATCGCGGCCCTCCTGTACTGCTGGTTCTTCTCAAGGTATCCGAGGACGTCGTCGGGCATGTATCCGCAGTAGGTGTCCTTTCCGCGGGTGTCCACGGAATCGAGCATCCTCCTGGCGCCGATGACGATGTCCGCATCCGCTATCCTGCGAGCTGCGCTTATCGTCAATCCTTCTCCGCCCACACCTATTCCGATGAGGGTTATGGACCTCCTGCCCTGGGGTTCGGGGACATCCTCTGTGTGCTCGAGACCGAGCCTGTCCTCCAGCAGCCTTACGACATCACCGTATTCGAGACCGGTGTCGTCGGGCTTCCTTACGAGAACTATCTTCACTCCCGCTCTCCTCGCGGCACGGACCTTCTCCTCGAATCCGCCGACGGTTCCGGAGTCCTTGGTGACCATGAACGATGCTCCGATGTCCTTCATCGTCGCGTAGTTGGTCTCCTCGGAGAACGGCCCCTGGGCGCAGATCAGGTTCCTGCCCTCGAATCCGTATTGGGAGCAACGGGTGATCGAGGATACTGTGGAGAGCACCCTTGCGGTGACCCTCTCCTTGTAGTCGGGGATCTGCGTGTAGAGGTCGATGTCGTTGGACCCGGTGGCGGCGAGGATCTTCCCCTCCGTTGTCTTCAGATAGTCCACGGCGTCCTGCACGCTGTCCACGGTGATGACATCGGAGTCGAGGTCTACCTCGGCTGAGGACCTCTTGAGCCTGATGTATTCCGCCCCGGCCTTCTCGCATCCTTCGCGGATGTGCTTGGATACTGTGGTGGCATAGGGATGTG
>CALYUZ010000116.1 GCA_945492685.1 uncultured Methanomassiliicoccaceae archaeon
GACCGCTGCTGTCACCCGCGAAGACATCCCTGGCGAAATCCGCCGCATCGGAGGAGACCGTCTCATCCATGGGAGGGTCAACGCGGGTTTCATATGTAACCTCAAAACCCAGATATCATATAGGATGACTATGGTATCCCTCTGAAATGAAGATATCTACCAGAGGAAGGTACGCCCTCCGCATAATGCTCGATATCGCCGTGAACGGCGGCGAGGGACCGGTCAGCTTCAGGGATGTGTCCCAGAGACAGGAGATCTCCGTGAAGTACATGGAGCAGATAGGCTCCATACTGACGAGAGCAGGATTCCTCAGGAGCGTCCGTGGGGCACAGGGCGGATACTATCTGGTGGGGAAACCTTCGGAGATCACCGTCGGGGACATCCTGAGGGTGACCGAGGGTCAGTTCTACCTCACACCCTGCACAGAGGCCAACTCGGCATGCGACAGGACCGCAGACTGCATGACATATCCTCTCTGGGACGAACTCAACAAGGCCATCCTCAGTGTGGTGGACAACACCAGCCTCCAGGACCTCATCGACGAGAACGCCAAGAGGAAGATCATCACCATCGACGGGCTGGACTACAGCATCTGATCTGTTTTTTCCCGATCACCCGTATCCGGATGACATCGACATCACAGATGGCTACTATGGCAGTGGAAAATAGGTATCCGGGACGACGGAATATCATCGCCCCGGAATGGTGAGTCCGAGCTGTGTGGCCGGGTCCGAAGGCCCGGTTATTTTGGGTTTCAGTAGTTGAACATGGCGGATGAGAGGTACCTCTCACCGGTGTCCGCCAGGAGGGCGACGATGGTCTTGCCCTCGTTCTCGGGCCTCTTGGCGAGCTCGATGGCTGCCCAGACGGCTGCTCCGGAGGAGATTCCCACGAGGACTCCCTCCTTCTTGGCGACGGCCCTTCCGGTCTCGAACGCATCCTCGTCCTTGACACGGATGACCTCGTCGTAGACCTGGGTGTCCAGAACATCGGGGACGAATCCCGCTCCGATTCCCTGGATCTTGTGGGGTCCCGCATGACCCTCAGAGAGGACAGGGGATCCGTCGGGCTCGACGGCGACGACCTTGATGTTGGGGTTCATGGATTTGAGGAACTGTCCGGTTCCGGTGACGGTTCCGCCGGTTCCCACACCTGCCACGAAGATATCGACGTTTCCATCGGAATCCTCCCAGATCTCGGGTCCGGTGGAGGACCTGTGGACGATGGGGTTGACCTTGTTGATGAACTGTCCGGGCTGGAAGCTGTCAGGGATCTCCGCGGCGAGCTCGTCCGCCTTCGCGATGGCACCCTTCATTCCCTTGGCTCCCTCGGTGAGGACGAGCTCGGCACCGTATGCCTTCAGGATGTTCCTGCGCTCGACGCTCATGGTCTCGGGCATGGTCAGTATGATCCTGTATCCCTTTGCGGCTGCGATGGATGCGAGTCCGATTCCGGTGTTTCCGGATGTGGGCTCGATGATGACGGAGTTGGGCTTCAGAAGTCCCTCCTTCTCGGCGGCCTCGATCATTCCCTTGGCGATCCTATCCTTGACCGATCCCGCGGGGTTGAAGAGCTCCAGCTTCACAACGACCTTAGCTTTCAGTCCGTTCTCCTTCTCCAGCCTAGTGAGCTCCAGCAGAGGCGTGTGCCCCACGAGCTCAGTCACACTCTTGTACACTGTCATTTCAATCACTCTTCGTCGTGGACATCCTTCTTGGGCTTCCTGAGGCCCTCGATCTTGATGTTGTTCTTCTCCGCATAATCCCACAGGGCGGCGTGGATCGCTTCCTCCGCGAGGAGGGAGCAGTGGATCTTCACCTGGGGAAGCCCGTCAAGGGCCTCCATCACAGCCTTGTTGGTGACTTCCAAGGCCTCGTAAATCGTTTTGCCCTTGACCATCTCGGTGGCCATGCTGCTCGATGCGACAGCCGCGCCACACCCGAAGGTCTTGAACTTGCAGTCACGGATCACCTTCGTCTCGGGGTCGATGTCGAGGTAGATCCTCATGATGTCTCCGCACTTGGCGTTACCGACCGTTCCGACTCCGTCGGGATTCTCGATCTCTCCCACGTTGCGGGGGTTGGTGAAGTGGTCGATCACCTTGTCGCTGTATACTCCATCGTACATTGTCAGGCCTCCTGTTTCTTCTTCTGCTCCTTGATGAAATCCTCGTAGAGCGGTGACATGCTCCTGAGCCTCTCGACCACGGATTTCAGGGTATCAACGGTGTAGTCGACATCCTCGATGGTGGTCTCGGCGGAGACGGTGAACCTGAGGGAACCGTGGGCCTCCTCGTGCTTGAGGCCGATGGCCAGCAGGACGTGGGAGGGGTCCAATGAACCGGATGCGCATGCCGAACCGGTAGAGACGCAGATGCCCGCCATGTTCATGCTCATCAGGAGACTCTCTCCCTCGATGAAGGCGAACCTGAGGTTGGCGTTACCGGGAAGCCTCTGTGTGGGGTGTCCGTTGAGGCTGGAGTAGGGGATCTCGGTCAGGACCCTGTTGATGAGGCGGTCCCTGAGGGCGATCTCCTTGTCCGCACGCTCCTTCATATCGACCTTGGCAAGTTCCGCGGCCTTTCCGAATCCCACGGCTCCGGGAACGTTGGTGGTTCCTCCGCGGATTCCGCGCTCCTGCTCACCGCCGTGGATGAGCGGGTCGAGTTTCACTCCGTTCCTGATGTACAGGAATCCGATCCCCTTGGGTCCACCGAGCTTGTGCGCACTGGTGCTGAGGAGGTCGATGTTGTCCCTGGTGACGTCGATGTCGATCTGACCGTAGGCCTGGACCGCATCGGTGTGGAACAGGACGTTGTGCTTCCTTGCGACGGCTCCGATCTCGCGGATGGGCTCGATGGTTCCGATCTCGTTGTTGGCGGTCATCACGGAGATGATCGCGGTGTCGGGACGGATGGCCGCCTCCACAGTCTCGGGGGAGACGATTCCATACTTGTCGACGGGGAGGTAGGTGACCTCGATTCCGACCTTCTCCAGGTACTCGCACATGTTGATGATCGCATGATGCTCGATGCTGGAGACGATGACGTGTTTCCCTTTGGCATGGGGTCCGAAGACAGCGGACTTGATGGCCCAGTTGTCTGCCTCGGATCCTCCCGATGTGAAGTAGATCTCCTCGGGCTTCGCTCCGATGAGGTCTGCGATGTGTGCCCTGGCCACCTTGACGGCGTCCCTTCCGGGCCTGCCCATGGCGTGGATGCTGTCAGGGTTCCCGTAGTCCTCCCTGAAGAACGGGAGCATGGCGTCCAGGACCTCCTCGCGGACCCTGGTTGTGGATGCGTTGTCCATGTAGATCGTCTTCTTATCGGCCATTTTATCATTCCTAGTATTCCTAGTTATTTACTAGGTTTTGAATCACGGACTTATTATATAAATCCTACCAAAGTGGTAGGGATTAGCCGCCCCGGACCCGTATCCGGTGCGGCCGATCCCTTGGAGAAATCATGCCTCAGATCTTGTCGAAGGCCTGCTGAAGGTCGGCGATGATGTCGTCGATGTGCTCGGTTCCGATGGAGAGCCTGACGGTGGAGTGGGTGATTCCCTGGTCCAGGAGTTCCTCCTCGGTGAGCTGGGAGTGGGTGGTGGATGCGGGGTGGATCACGAGTGACTTGACATCCGCAACGTTGGCCAGCAGGGAGAAGAGCTCGAGGCTGTCGATGAACTTCTTTGTCTTCTCCTCGTCACCGTCGACCTCGAAGGTGAAGATGGATCCCGCTCCGTCAGGGAAGTACTTCTGGTACAGGTCGTGGGTGGGGTGGTCGGGCAGAGACGGGTGACTGACGCTCTTCACCTTGGGGTTCTTCTTCAGGTAATCGATGACCTTGAGGGTGTTCTCGATGTGCC
>CALYUZ010000117.1 GCA_945492685.1 uncultured Methanomassiliicoccaceae archaeon
AGGACTACATCCTCCTCGGGGAGTACATGAGGAACAGGGGTGCGGAGAACGATAGGTCCATAGTGAAGTGGCTGCACCATCATCTGACTGGGGAGGGGGATGTCCCCGAACCGGTGACCACCAGACCCAACGGCATCCATCACCCGGATTTCGATCCCGATATCACCTTGGAGGATTATCTGGAGAGAAACATCAGGCCCGGACTCCCCACGGTCGGGATACTGTACACCGCCAACCTGTGGATCTACGACAACCAGCAGCACCTGTACGCCCTGATAAGGAATCTCGAATCCAAGGGTGTGAACACCATCCCCGTGTTCTTCAGCACCATCATCAGGAACATGCAGGACGATGAGGGAACGGCAGGTGTGGTGAGACAGTACTTCATGGACGGCGACAGGTGCAGGGTAGATGCCATCGTCATGGCCACACCCTTCTCCCAGCTGAACGGTTCCAGGGACTGCACCGGTGTGTACACCCCCGACGAGCAGAACTTCTTCAGGAACATGACGGACGTGCCGGTGATACAGGCGATGACCAGCAACGGACACTTCGCCGATTACGAGGAGACCGCACAGGGACTCACCAAAGGGGAGATCATCGCCAGCGTCTTCTGGCCGGAGATCGACGGACAGATCATCACAGTCCCGATAGGAAGCAACGAAACAGGTGGCGGGATCAAGAAATACTCTCCGATCGAGGACAGGGTGGAGCATCTGGCCAACGTGGTGAAGGGATGGGCATCATTGGCCCACAAACCCCGCTCCGAGAGGAAGATTGCTGTGCTCATGTACCAGTCAAGACCCGATTCTGGGAGGATCGGGGGTGCCGCCGGACTGGACACAATAGAAAGCGTAAGCGACATGCTGAAGCGCTTCGATAAGGAGGGATACACCCTCGACCACGTTCCGGAGAACGGAAGGGCGCTGATCGATGAGGTTTTGGATAACATCACCAACGACCTTGAGTGGTCATCATCAGAGAGGATAAGGGAGAAGGCATTGGACCTCGTTTCCAAGGACCGCTACCTCGCCCATTATAGTAACATATCTAGATTCAACCAACAGAGGATGGAGGACTCCTGGGGGAAGCCTCCCGGAGAGGTATCCGTCGACGACGGGAAGATGGTGATCCCCGGGCTGATGAACGGGAACATCCTCATCGGATACCAACCGCTGAGGTCATGGGCGGACCAGATGGAGGCCGTGTACCATGACCCGGTGGTTCCGAATCCCCATCAGTATCTGGAGTTCTACAGATGGCTGAAACATGATTTCAAGGCGGACATCATCTTCCACATGGGAACACATGGTACCTTGGAATGGTTACCAGGGAAATCGGTGGGGTTGTCGGGTAAGTGCTTCCCCGACCTGGTCCTCGACGGCATCCCCAACGTGTACCCATATGTGATAGACGATCCGGGAGAGGGAATACAGTGCAAGAGGAGGATCGAATCCGTCCTCATCGGACACATGTGCCCCGCCATGGCCCGTGCCGGTTCCTATGATGAGCTGTCAGAGGTGGAGAACTCCCTGCAGGAGTACTTCAAGGCGAAGGCATCCGTGAGAGGGGACAAGAGGATCTCGATGGTCGCGGAGATACTGGAGTCCGTGAGGAAGGCGGACCTGCTCAACGACCTGCATCTCGACGATGGCATCACCCCCGAGGAGTTCGAGGACCATCTGGAGGACCTGCACGATTATCTGACGGAACTGAAGGATGCCATCGTCCGCGACGGACTCCACATTTTGGGAAGGGCACCGGAGGGCGAGAGGATGGACGAGTCCATCTACTCCATCATGAGGCTGGACAACGGGGACATCCCGTCGCTCAGGTCCGCATACGGGGAGGCGATGGGATACGACATCGATGCTCTGATCGAGGACCCTTCTGGTATGACCGACGGGGAACTGAACTCGGTGATATTGGACAACATCGACAACAATTTGATGGAATCCATCCGCGGGATGAGGGAGTGCGGTTTCGACACCGACACGGTCATCAAGGACATCTCGTTGAAAATGAAGATGACCGACCGTCTCAGGGAATCCGTGGAATACGCCTGCGGAACGCTTGCACCCAACCTCATGCGCATGACCGACGAGATGGAGAACATGATGAGGGCATGTGACGGGAAATATGTCCTGCCCGGTCCATCCGGAGCGCCCACCCGCGGAAATGCGAGGATCCTCCCCATGGGAAGGAACTTCTACGGCATCGACCCGGACATCATCCCCCCGAAGTCATCATGGGAAATCGGAAAGAAGATGGCGGACCAGATGATCCAGCGCTACATGGACGAGAAGGGATGCTATCCAAGAGAGGTCGGATTCGTCATCTGGGCCACGGACACCATGAAGACCAACGGTGACGACGTGGCCTACATCCTGTGGCTGATGGGTGTCAGACCGGTATGGTCCAAGAGCGGGGGACAGGTCATCGGACTGGAGGTCATCCCGTTATCCGAACTTGGAAGGCCGAGGATCGACGTCACCGTCAGGATAACCGGACTGTTCAGGGACACCTTCCCCAATCTCATCGACCTGATAGACGACGCGGTGAAGCTCGTCGCGGATCTGGACGAATCCGAGGAGGAGAACTACCTCGCCGCCAATCTGAGAAAAGATATGATCGAGGCCATGGCAGAGGGATTGACCGTCGATGAGGCACGTAGGAGGAACTCCGTGCGCATATTCGGATGTCCTCCCGGAGGATACGGTCCCGGTGTCAACCATGCCATAGAGACGGGTGATTGGAAGACCGTACAGGATCTGGCGGACATCTACATCGCATGGGGAAGCTACGCCTACGGCCACGGCATCTCCGGGGAGAGCATGAGGGACGAGTTCGTCAGGAGGTTCTCGAAGGTCGGAGTCACCGTCAAGAACATGCCCGACAGGGAGATCGACCTGCTGGACATCGACGACGTCTACGGATACCTGGGAGGGATGAACTCCTTCGTCAAGGCATACGGGAACAAGGATGCCATCTCGGTTATGGGCGATGGTTCGGACCCCAACAAGGTGAAGATCAGGGACACCAAGGATGAACTGCAATATGTTTACAGGAGCAAGATCCTCAATCCGAAGTTCATCGAGGGACTGAAGAGGCACGGATACAGGGGAGTGTCGGAGATAGCGAGCCTGACGGAGTACACCTTCGGATGGGATGCAACTTCCGATATCGTGGATGATTGGGTGTACGAGAAGCTGGTGGACAGGTACCTCTTCGACGACGACACCAGGGAATGGATGAAGGACGAGAACCCCCACGCCATGATGGACATGATGAACCGTCTCATGGAAGCCTATGAGAGGGGAATGTGGGATGCGAAGCCGGAGACCATCGAGAGGATGAAGGATATCTTCCTGGAACTCGAGGAGAGGATCGAGGAGGTCAACGACAGATGATCCTGATCTGAGATGGATCCCTCAAGAAAAGAGGAAACATTCTGGTGGACATGATGTTGGAAAGGTGACGTCCTTCAAGGCGAATCCTCCAGGGCCTCCTCTATGATGGTCAGTTGTTTGGCTATGTGATGACCGGCCATCCATCCGGGGTAATGGAAATAGATCGGATGACCGTAAGATGTTTAGCTACCTCCAGGTAGTTTTATTACCTACCTTGGAGATAGCGGATTACGTCCACCATAAGGCGGACTGCTTGAAGGATCAGGGTTGCGATCTGGACAATCTTGTCCTGGTCCTTCGGTTTTACTTCCATTCCTACACCTCCTTCGAGTTCTCAGAACAGAGGCAGCCAAAGCCACCCCGTGCCCTGGCGGACATACGACGAGGCCCCTGGTTTATGATGATGAACCCCTGATTTACAGTTTATATTCTGTAAAAG
>CALYUZ010000118.1 GCA_945492685.1 uncultured Methanomassiliicoccaceae archaeon
GATCATGCTGACATGGTCGGGATGCTGATCTCCGACGGGATGATGGATGATGCACGTTCCATACTGGACCGTTTGTCTTCCGTGTATCCCCGCGATCCGGATGTCCTGACATTGGAATCCAGATACATGGCGGCATCTGGGGATCTCCAGGGTGCCCTGTTGGCATCGGTGAAGGCTGTGCACAGCGATCAGAACTGCATCCGCGCCAGGGTCCAGAGGGCGACGATGTACCATATGGTCGGGAAGGACGAGTATGCGTCCAAGGAATGTGGGAACATCCTCAAACGCGATCCCGGGAATAGGGATGCCATGTCCCTCTCCAGGGACATCATGTTCTCCGAGGGGGACATCGAGGGTGCCGAGGGGATGTGCCGCCGTCTGATCGATGATGATCCGTCCGACACAGATTCCATGGTCGTTTTAGCGAAGTGCCTTTCCGCATCCGATGACAGGTCCGGCGCCATGACGATCCTCGACAGATGTCTGAGGGCCGACCCCGAGAGGGAGAACGCGGTCAGGGTTGCGGGGACGATGATCTCCCTCGGAATGGATAGGGAGGCCGTCTCAACCTGCAGGGACCTGGCGAAGAAGTACCCGGACGACCACGATATCCTCCGTCTCAAGGGTAATGCGGAGTACTCCGTTGGTGATTACATGGCGGCCTCGGTGTCCTTCGCATCTGCCGCCGCACTTTCGCCCAACGATGCTGCCATCTGGCATTCCAAGGGTATGGCAGACGAGGCGAGGGGTGACCTGGAGTCTGCCGAGACCGCCTATGACAGGGCGGTGTCCCTCGACATGAGGGATCCGGAACATTGGATCTCCAGATCCGTCATCCAGGAGAGGAAGGGTGATATGCATGGGTGCGTGGAATCGTTGAACAGGGCGATCGAATTGGATCCAGGTTCCGTTTTTGCTCTTGTTCGCAAGGCGTCCATCGTCAACGGCATCTCCCGCTATGATGAGGCAATGCATCTGTTGGACCTTGCAGCTGCTGTCTCACCCGATGACCTCGATATCCAACGCGAGAGGATGTCCATGCAGATGTCCTCCGGACGTCTCGATGATGCCATCATCACCGGAAATGTGATCATGGATAAGGGCGGCGATGTGTCCGATGCCCTGAACCTATGCCGTTGCCATCACCGTCTCGGACAGTACGGTGAGGTCATCTCGGTTGCAGACAAAGTCCTGTCCGAACATCCTGACGACAAGGGACTCATGGCCGCGAAGGCCGAGGCACAGGCTGCCATGGGAGGCGAGAGGGTTGCCATCGACACCTGTAGGCAGATGTCCGAGGCACATCCGGATGATCCCGGGGTCAGATTATCCACAGCGGATGTCTACCGTGCCGCAGGCAGGGAGACCCTCGCCAACACCATCTACACAGAACTGGAGGATTTACCCGACACTGACGTGGAGGCATCCGCCAGGAAGGTGGGCAGGACCATCGATTCAGAGGAGGATGCCCGTTCGTTCTACGAGATCGCATCGTCGCTGCTCTCCGCGGGCGAGGTGAAGGGGGCGGTCCGCACCATCGACAGGGCCATAGCGCTGGAACCTGAGAATCCGGACTATCAGTGCCTCAAGGCCAGGGCAGTGATGAGATCGGGTGACAACGAGGGTGCATCCACGATAGTGAACACCGCCCTCAAGGCCAATCCGGACAACCCCGACCTGCATGAGATCCTCGGTGATATCAGGACATCCTCCGGAGACAACCGTGGTGCCCTGCAGGAGTATGAGGCGGCCATCATGTTCGGTAGGGATTCCGCATCCGTGTTCGCCAAGCGCGGCGATGTCCAGGAGCATATCGGGAACCATGACCGTGCGGTGGAGAGCTATTCCATCGCGGTCGCCAAGGACCCCTCCGACATGGACACGGCTGAGAAGCTGATAGTCCTTATGATCTCCCGTGGCGACCTGATGGGTGCGGACCGTCAGATATCCTCCATGGAGAAGGTCGATCCCTCGTCCCCACGCACCATTGTGTTGAGGGCGGAGCTGGAGGGAGAGCGTCGTGATGACGATGCCATATTGGAATCCTACAACCGTTTCAGGGGGTGCGTGAACCCAGGTGCCGACCTCACGGTGAGGATGGTCAAGGTCCTCGAGTGTAGCGGTCACAGGGAGGAGGCCCGTATACTGATGGGTGCCAAGCCGAAGGCACCGGATGCGGACAAGTCCGTGAAGAGGTATGCCGAGAAGGCCCTGCGCAGGGCGGTCGTCACCAAGACCCCCATAGACGATCCGGATCTGCTACTGTCATTGGGATTGGAGCCGTCCATGTCGGCTATGGTTGCCGACTATCTCGGTGATATCGAGGAGTACGGCCGCATAGACGTGGGAAGTGATGAGTTCCGCAGGATGGAGGCTCAATCCCACGACGTCATAGTGAAGATCGGATGGAGGGACCTGGAATCCGAACCGCAGCTTCCGTTGGAGAGGGTCTTCGTATCCGGCGGATTCAAGGACGCAGACGATGCGAAGAATCTGGTGGCATACGTGTTCAAGGTCATGCACTGCGACGTCGGCAGGAAGGCGGATCCCCGTGTGGAGGACCTGTCAATGCGTCTGCCGAAGGGCATGAGTGTCTATGAGATAATGTCCGAATGCGGGATAGGCGTCTACGAGGCGAGGCAGGTACAATCCCTGATCATCTGAGGATCAGTAGTCGCGCATCTCCGACTTCATGAACTCCCTGAGGAGGCATGTGGCGTAGTTGCCCTTGGGGAGCGAGAACCTGAGGGTGTATCCGTCTTCCTCCATGCCGAACTTGAGGTCCTTCATGGGGCAGACGATCTCCCTCCTGCTTCCCTTGGAAGTGCATCTGGGCAGTCCCGGGATCACGAAGTCCTCCTGCTCCAGTTTCTGCTCCTCGATGACCTTCCTCTCGATCTCACCCATCTCCCCCTCCGCGAGCTGACCCTCGCATCCGAACAGGGTGATCGTGACGAACGCCCTTCCAGCACGGACCTGCCTTGTCACCAGGTCTATGTTCTTGGCGGTCGTCAGAATGGGGTTCTCATGGTCGGGGATGCCGTTGGAGTCCGTGGGGATCACAAGGTCGCCGATCACGGGCATGTTGAGCGGGAGTCCCGCGTCCATCCTCCTGCTGAGCATCTCGTTGAAAAGATACGACTGATAGGCGTGGACGAACATCATCTGGAGGTTGTTCGGGAGGATGGATATCGCCCCGATCCAATCCTCGGGGTTGTTGACCAGCACACCGGCCATCATCTTCTCGTAGCTCATCCTCTCGGGTATGCCGTTCATGACGGGCCCCCAGTTCTCGCATCCGACGAGTTCCTTCCTCTTCTCCTGGAGTTCGGGCTCCTCCTCGGGTGTCGTGAATGTGATGTATGTCCTCACAGCACCTTCGATGTCGCCTCTCACCAGCCTCTCGCCCACGAGGTGGGTGACCGGCCTGACCACGCCGAACCTCTGGACCCCGAAGTAGTTGGGGAATCCTCCGGTCTTCCTGATGGTGGAGACGTTCTGCTCCAGAACGGATGTGATCTCGGACAGGGGCATGGTGCAGTCCCTGACGCGGATCTCGAACTCGTTGCCGATGAGGTCTCCGATCTGGATGCCGCGGCTCCCTCTATAGGGGTCGGTGATCTCCACGTCCTTCAGGGACACCTTCTCCAGGAGGTCCGGTGTTCCGTAGACGGACATGAGCTGGGATGTGATGGCCCTCTTGTCCTTCGTACCGGCGAATCCGATCCTGTCCCTGGAGATGCCCATGCTGCGGGACATCATCCTGACGAGCCTGTTGGTCTCCCAGTTGCGACAGGTGACCCTGGCTATGGTGTAGTCGCCGTTCTCTTTGGCGCGGGGCGGAT
>CALYUZ010000119.1 GCA_945492685.1 uncultured Methanomassiliicoccaceae archaeon
CCCCGAGGGCAACTTCATAGCCATCAGGCGTGGGGAGTACAAGGCCGAGGGCAGGAGGATGTCTTTCCCATCGGGAAGGAACTACTATTCTTTCGAGCTCCCCCATTATGATTTCAACACCAGGGTGAAGAATGCCGCAGGTCCTATGATGTATGAGAACATGGACCTGATGGACCTGTTCATAGGTTCCGAGGGGATCTTCGGGGTCATCACGGAGGCGGACATACGCATCATCCCTTGGAACCCCCACGTGTCGAACATCGTCTTCTTCCCGTCCGACGAGGATGCACTGGAGGCCGTCAAGGACATCCGGAGGGACAAGGTCGTGGACCCTGAGTTCCTGGAGTACATGGATTGCAGGTCACTGGACCTCCTGAGGGATGTCATGGCATCAGATCCCGCCCTGATCCGTGCCCCTTCCCTGCCAGAGGATGCCGGTTCCGCATTGTTCTTCGACATGGAGGTCACCGACGACATCGGAAAGCGCTACGACCGTCTCTCGGAGATACTCGAAGCCCACAACACCTCCCTGGAGAGGTCGTGGTGTGGTCATGAGAAGGAGGACATGGACCGTATGCGCGAGCTCCGCCATTCCATCCCCAAGTCGATCTTCGAGTACGTCGCATCCCTCAAGGGCGAGATGCCGAAGATCCACAAGATGGGCACCGACATGTCCGTTCCAGATGAATCAGCGGACGAGATGATGTCATACTACTACAGGAGGCTCCAGGAGGAGGATCTGCCTTTCGTCGTCTTTGGACACATAGGCGACAACCATCCCCACGTGGAGATCATCCTCCGTTCCATGGAGGATTTCGAGAAGGCCAATGTCCTGTACGACGAGTTCGCCCGCAAGGCAGTGGAGCTCGGGGGATCGCCCAGTGCCGAACACGGGATCGGGAAGATCAAGACCCATTACATCCGCATGATGTACGGAGACGAGGGCGTGGAGGCGCTGAGGAACGTGAAGTACGCGCTGGACCCCAACGGCATCCTGAACATCGGCAACATCTTGGAGGAGTCCGAATGAAGTATCTCGTTGCAGTGAAACAGGTCCCCGACACGGCCAAGGTGACGGTGGATCCCGACGGCATCCTGGTCAGAACGGGTGTTCCATCAATCCTGAACCCATACTGTGAGTACGCTCTGGGAAAGGTCCTGGATATGAAGCAGGAGGGAGACACCGTCGAGGTGTTCACCATGGGTCCCCCGCAGGCCGAATCCGCCCTGAGGAGATGTCTGGAGCTCGGTGCCGACAAGGCCTACCTTCTTACGGACAGGACCTTCGCAGGTGCGGACACCTGGGCCACCGCCAGGGCGATAGCCGCATTCATCACACGTTTCGCATGCGATGCCGATCTCATGGTGTTCGGAAGGCAGGCAATAGACGGCGACACCGGGCAGGTGCCCTTCGAGGTGGCCCAGATGCTCGATGTTCAACAGTTCGCATACACGGAATCGTTGACCCCATCGGAGGACGGGTTCATCGCGGTGCAGGATTACGGTGACGTCAGGAGGACATCCAAGGTCCCGTTCGGTTCCGTCGTGTCCTTCGGCGGTGTGGATCCAAACGGTAGGCTTCCCACGATAACCGGATACCTGAGGGCATCATCCATGGAGATCGAGACCGTGGACAGGGTAGCATTGGGTCTGGGCGCGTACTCCGTGGGTCTGAAGGGATCACTCACCAAGATCCTGAAGACGGAGACGGTGAAGTCCAACCGCAGGAACAGGAAGGTGGAGGTCAGGGATCCGGCACGTGCCGCATCCCTTGTCATGGGCGAAGTGGAGGCTTTGAGATGAGCGGCTGCAGCGGAGGTTCATGTTCGTCATGCTCATCAGGCGATCAGGACAATCCCGACAGGCTCCCTCCGGGGATGCTGAAGGCATACAACCTCAACCAGTCCACTGCTGACGGTGTCCTCGTGTGGGTGGAGGTCGAGCAGTCACCCGACGGTCCGAAGCTGACGGATGTCAGTGCGGAGATCCTCGCTGCCGCCAAGGGGATGAACGACGGACGTCTGTTCGCCGTGCTGTTCGGAGGACTGGAGGTCAAGCCGCTGTATCCGGAGATCTTCGGCTACGGTGTCGACTCGCTGTACCATGTGAGGGACAAGAGGTTGGATGTCTACACCCCCGAGGCGTACGCATCATGCATAGCGGAGATCACCGAGCGTGTGGTGCCTGCCGTCATCCTCATGGGTGCAACCCCTCGCGGAAGGGAGCTTGCACCGAGGCTCGCATCACTTCTCGGAACCGGACTCACCGCCGATTGCACCTCGCTCTCGATGGATGGCAGGAAGCTGGTCATGACCCGTCCCGCATTCGGAGGCAACCTCATGGCCGATATCGAGTGCTCACACTTCCCTCAGATGGCAACGGTCCGTCAGGGCGCGTTCCCCACTCCCGAGAGGAAGGAGGGTTCCGGTACGGCCATCTATTGGCAGTACACCGGCGATGTTCCCAAGGAGATCATCTCTGACGAGTCGGTGACGGGTGAATCCGAGGACATAAGGGATGCGAAGATCCTGATCTCGTTGGGAAGCGGTATCCGTCACAGGGAGACCGTCGAGATCGCGGAATCCCTGGCGAGGAAGATAGGCGCCCAGGTGTCCTGTTCGAGGGCCCTGGTCGAGAAGGGATGGATGCCCAGGTCCAGACAGGTCGGCATGTCCGGAAGGACCGTTGCTCCCGATCTGTACATCGCATTCGGTATCTCGGGTGCCATCCAGCACCGTGTCGGAATGGTCAAGGCGAAAAGGATTGTAGCCGTCAACAACGACGCCGATGCGCCGATACACAAGTTCGCCGACCTCAGCATCCTCTCGGATGCCGAGGCCGTAATAAAAGAGATGGAAAAGTCACTGTGAGGACTTCACAAGGGAGAGGGCGGTGTCGAGGACCTTCTCGACATGTCCCTTGACCTTGACGTTCCTCCAGGCCGCCTCAACCTTGCCGTCCTTTCCGACGATGAAGGTGGACCTGATGGTTCCGACGGTCTCCTTTCCGTAGGACACCTTCGTTCCCCATGCGCCGACCTTCTCCATGAGCTCGTGCTCCGGATCGCTCAGCAGCTTCACCTTCAGCTGGTTCTTGTCGATGAAGTTCCTGTGGGATTTCACGGAATCCTTGCTGACCCCGATGACGGGGATGTTGCGGAGCATGAACTGGGGGAATGCCGCCGTGAAGTCAAGGGCTTCCGTGGTGCATCCGGGTGTGTTGTCCTTCGGGTAGAAGTAGATCACGTACCTGATGCCCTCCAGCATCTTGCTGTCGAATGTCTCGCCGTTCTCGTCCTGGAGGACGAACTGGGGGAACTGCTCTCCTTTCTCCATTGAATCACCTCAGAACAGGGTGTCCTTCTTCTGGGCCACGATGGGCTCCAGGTCGATCTCCAGGAAGATGATGGGGTGGGTGATCTCGTAACCGACGACGACCGCAGGAGCCATCTCTCCGAACATTCCGATCGCCTTTCCGTCGAACACGACCTCGGCTCCCCTTCCCTCGATGAATGTGGGGAGGCTCAGGGGCCTGAGCTCATATGTGCATCCGAGCTCCCTGAGGACCGCCTCGGTGATCGACTTGATCTCCGTGAAGGATGTCTTTGATGCGGTGACCATCGCGCAGAGGTGTGCCTGTACCTTCGTGTCCCTGACGACGTTACCGACCTCGAAGATCCTCTGGGGGAGGTCGCGGTGCTTGTTGTGCCTGAGGATCTTGACCAGACTCGGTGTGAGGTACGACCTGAGGCAGGTGTGGTCCTCTGTGATGGGGTTCAGGACCCTGACGTTGTCCATCCTGGGGAGTCCGGAGATCTCGAACTCGTCCCTGTCGTTGCTGAG
>CALYUZ010000120.1 GCA_945492685.1 uncultured Methanomassiliicoccaceae archaeon
TCTGCGTACCCGAGACGGATAGAGATGCCTCTCTTCAACTCCTCGGAGTGACGGTCGGTCCACTCGCCGGAAAGGGCCTTCGTGAGGGTTGTCTTTCCGTGGTCGACATGACCGATCATCCCGATGTTGATCTCGGGCTGCTTTGGAACTTTCATCAGTTCTCCGCAGCCTCACCCTCGGCGGGGTTGAGGCACTCCTCGATGGACTTGGGTCCGTACTCTGCAACGGCCATGTTGATCTGGACGATCTCTGCGGAGACAGTGGATCCGCGGATGGCGGTTCTCTTCCTCTGGCCGGGGTACTTCTCGTGGAATCCCTTGCTGTCGGACAGGAGGAGCTTGACCCTCTTTGTTCCGGGGAGGTCGGACCTCATGGGGGTTCCGTTTCCATCGGATCCGCCGGTGATCTTGACCTTGTAGCCGGGGAGACCGACGAAAATTCCATCCACGACCTCTCCGATGCTCTTACCGATCAGAGAGTTCGCGTGGTGACCAGAGACGGTAACGTTGTAGGACTTACCGGTCTTCACATCGTTGACGATAGCTTTGAAATCTACCATTTGAACACCTGTGAAGCGGTGCTATAAGGGGATTATTTATAAAGGTTGCCAAAGACCCGAAGTCAGTTGAAGAACATCATCATGCGTGAGAACACGATCTTCAGCTTGTCGGCGAAGGACCTGTCCGCATATTCCTCAGGATGGCACTCCATCGCGGACCTCAGCTCCTCCCTGAAGAATCCCTCCAGCTGGGACGCCAGGGACTCGGAGAACGCCAGGACGTTGGTGGTGAAGTCGTACCTCATGGAACGGGTGTTGAACACGGCGGATCCCACGGAGCACATCTTGCCGTCGCAGACGATCACGTTCCTCATGGTACGCTTGTCGGTGAAGTACACGTGGACACCGGCCAGCATCAGCTCGTTGGATGCGGAGAGGCTGTTCCATGCCTGGTACCAGTGCCTTCCCCTGCGGGGGATGATCAGATGCACCTCTGCACCGGAGAACACCGCCAGCCTCATGCTGTTGTACAGCACCTCGTTGGGGACCAGATACTCGAAGGTCATGTAGATGCGTTCCTTTGCACCCATGATCAACGACATGTATTCGGATACCGGCGGACCCTCCCCGCCCACATCGGGACCTCCGGATGTTATCTGGACGATATCACCGCCATGGGATCCCGACATCACATCCACATCGAAGGATTCCCCGGTTCTGAACGACCAATCGGCCGCGAAGCGCTTCGCGAGCCTGCATGCGGCGGGGCCCTCCACACGAACGACAGACTCCGTACCGGAATATGCTATGGCACCGTCGATGACGATGACGCCCCTGAGCAGACGGTTGCTGTTCTTCAGGGAAAATGTGGAGTAGAACCTGCTGTGGAACGTCGTGAAGTGTCCCCCTGCGGATACGATACTGCGGATACCGTATGTCCTGCCGAATCCGTAGGAACCGGTGATGACACGGACATCGACGCCACGGGAGGCAGCATCGCATAGTGCATCCGCGATCTTCTCGAAGCTTCTGCGTGGGACCTTCCTGATCTCAACGAGCACGGAGGCCTTCGCAGAACGGATGTCCGTGACCGCATCGTCATGGAAATCGCCTATGTTCCAATAGGCGCGGACATCGTTACCTTTTGTGGCATAGTCGAGACCATCACCCATGTCCAGACCGTGGACGGCATCCTCCGGCACCTCGGACAGGATGGCCCTGTCGGCCTCGGCCTTCCGATCGAACCGTTTCGTGGAGTACAGGGTGCATCCGAGAACAAGGTACAGCAGAAAGCCCGCGACGGGTAGCACGATGATTATCATCAGCCATAGGACGAAGGTCCGCGGTTCGAACCTCTCCTTGAACAGGATCATGATGATGCCTATCACATCGAGTAGGATCACCAGCGGATAGATGTCCGCTATAGCGAAAACAAGAGTGAAAAAGGGTTTTGTGAAATAGGTCAAGGGTGTCCCTTACATTCCCCAGAACGGGTCTTCCTTCCTCTTGATGGCGACGGTCTCGTCCATTGCGAGCCTCTCGTCGTCGTTCAGGTCGAGTTCCTGGAGCTGCTTGATGGCGGATCCGATGAGGTCGACGTAGATGATGTCCTCCTCGTTGATCTGCCTCCCGACGGTGACGCCTTCGATACCGACGGCCACCTCGTCACCCTGCTTGGCCTCCTTCAGGGTGTCCTCCCCTGTGTGGATGCTCTTGATCCTTCCGGCATCGCGTCCGTCCGCACCGAGGAGGTTCTCTCCGGGCCTGATCCTTCCGGCGAGGACCCTGACCCCCACGATGGCGGGCTTGCTGGCGCGGAACACGCAGTTGGGCAGGATCTTGAACTTGGCCGGGAACGAGAACTCGGACCTCTTGTCGGTGTCGGTCTTCTTCTTGCTGTCGTCGACCCATTCGATGTAGTCCTCGATCAGCTGATAGACGATCTGGTTCGTCATAACCTTCAGGTCCTCGTGGTTGGCGAGCTCGGCCTCGGCATCCTTGGAGAGGTTGACGTTGAATCCGAGGATGACGCTGTTCTTCTTGTCGCCGTATGCGGCCTCGACGATGTCCCTGCGGGTGATCTCACCCACACCATACTTCCTGATGGGGATGTCGTTGGCCTTGGCCTCGAACGCCAGTGCCTCCAGGGACCCGATGGCATCGGCCTTGATCGTGATTCCCTTCTCCTGGGTCTCGATCTTGATGCTCGATTCCTCCACCAAAGTCTGGATGGCGGGATCGTTAGGGCCCTTGACGACGAGGATCGGTGCGCCTGCGATGACTCCCTCGCAGTTCTGACAGGAGATCTTCACTCCCGCGGCAGCATGGAGCTCCTTGACGGAATCGAACCTATCCCTGGGATCGCGGATCTCGTCGAGCGGCTTGGGCTTGAGGATGGCCTTGATCTTGGTGACCACCGGCGCTCCCCTGGTTCCGAGGGCGACCGTGTCACCCTTCTTCAGGGTACCGGAGTACAGGATCATGTCCAAGGTCTTCCCCAATCCGCGCTCCTCCTTGATCTCGAGGATGGTTCCCTTCCCGGGACCCTCGCCCTTCTCCAGCTGGGTCTCGAGGAAGCGCTGGGCGAGTCCGATGAGCACCAGGAGCAGGTCGGGAACACCCTCCCCTTCCTTCGCGCTGATCGGGACCAGGGCGACGGCCTTGGTGAAGTCGTCGATCCTGTCGTACCTGTCCGCGGAGATGCCCTCCTCTGCGAGCTGGGCGATGACCGTGTACAGTTTGTCGTTGAAGGCCGCCAGGGTATGGTCCTGCTGGACCTTCTCGGACAGGATGAATGGCCTGCCCTCCTCGCTGATCCATCCCTGGATGGTGTCCACCTTGTTCAGGGCGATGACGAAGGGCGTCTTGTACTGCCTGAGGATGCGTATGGACTCGATGGTCTGGGGCATCAGACCCTCCCTGATGTCGATGACCAGGACGGCGAGGTCGGCGAGTGAACCTCCCCTGGCGCGCAACGTCACGAAGGAGTGGTGACCGGGCGTGTCGATGAAGAGCAGTCCGGGGACACCGAACTTCTTGTTCCCGATGAGCTGTTTGCACACTTTGTAGATGTGGTCGATCGGAACCTCGGTGGCACCGATATGCTGGGTGATCGCGCCGGCCTCCCTGGCCTGGACGGATGTACCCCTGATACGGTCCAGAAGTTTCGTCTTTCCATGATCAACGTGTCCAAGTACGCTTACAACGGGTTGCCTGATCGCCATGAGCACCACCTAACGGTATGTAAAAAAGGGGTTTGGTGAAAAGTAGTTTGCTATCACTCGTAGATCCACTTGTCGGAGGTCCTGTCGTAGGTG
>CALYUZ010000121.1 GCA_945492685.1 uncultured Methanomassiliicoccaceae archaeon
CCCGTGAGGAGGTCACCAGGCTCCAGTTCGGAGGAATCTCCGTCCCCAAGGCCGTGGACATCTCCCCCCAGAGGAGGCTCGACATCGCCCTCCGCAACCTGAGCACCGGTGTCGTCCAGGCATCCACCAAGAACAAGAAGGCAATCCACGAGTGTCTGGCCGACGAGATCATGCTCGCAGCCAAAGGTGACATGACCTCCTACTCCGTCGCGAAGAAGGAAGAGGTCGAGAGGGTCGCCCAGTCCGCCAGATGATCCTATTAAGACAGGTGTGTGAACATGGGACGCAGAGAGGACAACGCGAAGAAAGCAGTCGAGCTGATGAAGGATCAGAAACTCATCAGGAACCTCGGAACCGCAGCGCATATCGACCACGGAAAGACAACATTCTCCGACAACCTGATCGCAGGAGCCGGAATGATGTCCTCCGAGACCGCCGGAGAGCAGCGTCTGCTCGACTACGACGAGCAGGAGGCCGCAAGGGGAATCACCATCAACGCCGCATCCGCAGCAATGGTCGTTCCCTACAGGGAGCCCGGATCCAACAAGGTGGACCACTATCTCGTCAACCTCATCGACACCCCCGGACACGTCGACTTCGGTGGAGACGTCACCAGGGCAATGAGGGCACTGGATGGAGTTTACATCCTGTGCTGCGCCGTCGAGGGAATCATGCCCCAGACCGAGACAGTCATCAGGCAGGCACTCAAAGAGAGGGTCAGGCCCATGCTGTTCATCAACAAGGTCGACAGGGCCATCGTCGAGCAGCAGCTCACCCCTCAGATGATGATCGAGAAGTTCTCCAAGATCATCACCGAGTTCAACCAGAAGATCATGGACATCCTGCCCGCACCCCTCAACAAGCAGTGGCAGGTCAGCCTCCAGGACGGTACGGTCGCACTCGGATCCGCCTACAACAACTGGGCGGTCTCCATCCCCTACCTCCAGAGGCCCGAGCTCAAGAAGATGGGAATGAACCTCACCAAGGTCTTCGAGTACTGCGGAAGGGAGGGCGGACAGGCGGAGCTCGCCAAGCTGATCCCCCTCGCAGACGTCGCTCTGGAGATGGCGATCAACCACATCCAGAACCCCGTCGATTCCCAGAAGATCCGTATCCCCACCATCTGGAAGGGAGATCTGGATTCCCCCATCGGAAAGAACATGCTGAACTGCGACCCCAACGGAGAGGTCGCCATGATGGTCACCAAGATCATCATGGACAAGCAGGCTGGAGAGATCGCCATCGGAAGGCTGTTCTCCGGAACCGTCAAGAAGGGACAGACCCTCTACATCTCCGGTGTATCCGCACCCCAGCGTGTCCAGACCGTCGCCCTGATGGTCGGAGCCGACAGGACCCCCATCGAGGAGTGTAAGGCCGGAAACATCGTCGCACTGACCGGACTCAAGGATGCCATCGCCGGAAGCACCGTGTCCTCCGTCAAGGACATGGAGCCCTTCGAGAAGATGACCCACTACTCCGAGCCCGTCATCACCAAGGCCATCGAGGCCAAGAACATGGCCGACCTGCCCAAGCTGGTCGAGGTCCTCAGGACCATCGCCAAGGCGGACCCCTCCCTGAACATCGAGATCAACAACGAGACCGGAGAGCACCTCATGTCCGGAATGGGAGAGCTGCACCTGGAGATCACCGAGTACAGGATCAAGAACGAGCAGGGTGTCGACATCGTCGCATCCGCACCCATCGTCGTGTACCAGGAGTCCGTCAAGGGATCCAACCCCTCCGAGTTCGAGGGTAAGTCCCCCAACAAGCACAACAAGTTCTACTTCATCGTCAGCCCCCTGGAGGAGCCCATCAAGGATGCCATCCGCAAGGGAGAGATCGATGTCGAGTCCAAGATCAAGGACCCCAAGGCCCTCGCCAAGCAGCTGATGGACCTCGGAATGAACGATGCTGAGGCAAAGGGAGTCGTCGGTTTCAAGAACAACAACGTCCTGATCGACTGCACCAAGGGAATCCAGTACCTCCATGAGACCATGGAGCTCGTCAAGCAGTCCTTCGAGGAGGCCATGATGAGGGGACCCCTCGCCAACGAGAAGGTCGCCGGACTCAAGGTGTGCCTCATGGATGCCAAGCTGCATGAGGATACCATCCACAGGGGACCCGCCCAGATCATCCCCGCTGTCAGGGACGGTATCTACGGAGCCATGTGCCAGGCAGGAAGGATCCTCCTGGAGCCCATGCAGAAGCTGTTCATCAGCGTTCCCCCCGACTACATGGGAGGAGCAGTCAACCTGATCAACCAGCGCCGCGGAACCATCCTCGAGATGGGACAGGAGGGCGCTGACTCCACCGTCACCGCAGAGGTGCCCGTCGCGGACATGTTCGGATTCTCCTCCGATGTCCGTGGATCCACCCAGGGACGTGCCATCTGGTCCATCGAGAATGCAGGGTTCAAGCAGCTCCTGCCCGATCTCCAGAAGAAGGTCGTCACCGAGATCAGGACCCGTAAGGGACTCAACCCCGAGCCCTACGACGACAGGTACTACGCCGGCCTGTAAACCTTATATATCAAACCCCTTTACTGAAATCATCATAACGTTCCTTAGGAGGAAGAAAAATGGCAGAGAAAGAGCACATGAATCTGGTCATCATCGGACACGTCGACCACGGAAAATCCACCCTTACCGGAAGGATCCTGCTCGAGACCGGTGCAATCGACCCCCACATCGTCGAGAAATACAAGAAAGAGGCAGAGGAGAAAGGAAAGGGATCCTTCTACTTCGCATGGGTCATGGACGGACTCAAAGAGGAGAGGGAGAGAGGAGTTACTATCGATGTCGCACACAAGAAGTTCTACACCGACAAGTACTACTTCACCGTCATCGACGCACCCGGACACCGTGACTTCGTCAAGAACATGATCACCGGAACCTCCCAGGCAGACGCTGCCATCATCACCTGTTCCGCTATCGAGGGACCCCAGGCCCAGACCAAGGAGCACGTCTTCCTCGCCACCACCCTCGGTGTCAAGCAGATCATCGTCGCCATCAACAAGATGGACGCTGTCAAATACGAGGAGGCCAAGTACAACGAGGCCAAGGACGCCATGATCAAACTCATGAAGATGGTCGGAGTCAAGACCGATGAGGTTCCCTTCATCCCCGTCTCCGCATACATGGGAGACAACATCAAGGTCGCCTCCGCCAACACCCCCTGGTACAAGGGACCCACCCTCATCGCCGCTCTGGACAACCTCAAGGTTCCCGAGAAGCACACCGAGAAGCCCCTCAGGCTGCCCATCCAGGATGTCTACACCATCACCGGAATCGGAACCGTCCCTGTCGGACGTGTCGAGACCGGAGTCCTCAAGCCCAACATGAAGGTCATGTTCGAGCCCTCCCACGTTCCCGGAGAGGTCAAGTCCATCGAGATGCACCACGAGCAGCTGCCCCAGGCAGTTCCCGGAGACAACGTCGGATTCAACGTCCGTGGAGTCGCAAAGAACGATGTCAAGAGAGGAGATGTCGCAGGACCCGTCGACAACCCGCCGTCCGTCGCAAAGACGTTCACTGCACAGATCGTCGTCCTCAACCACCCCTCCGTCATCACAGTCGGATACACCCCCGTGTTCCACTGCCACACCACCCAGACTGCATGCAGGTTCGTTGAGCTGATCAAGACCATCGACCCCAAGTCCGGACAGGTCAAAGCAGACCACCCCGACTTCCTCAAGACTGGTGACATCGCTGTCGTCAAGCTCGAGCCCACAAAGCCCATGGTCATCGAGACTGCCAAAGAGTTCCCCCCTCTCGGAAGGTTCGCCATCCGTGACATGGGACAGACCG
>CALYUZ010000122.1 GCA_945492685.1 uncultured Methanomassiliicoccaceae archaeon
GAGTCGTTCCGCGACACGTTATTATACACCCCTACTCATCAAGCGCCGATTTGACATGGTAATGGAAGGATTGGGAAAATCCCTGAGGAACGTCCTCAGCCGCATCGGCAGCGCGTCATCCGTCGACGACGAGCTGATCAAGGACATCTGCAAGGACCTCCAGCGCGCCCTGCTCGAGGCCGATGTCAATGTCAGGCTCGTGTTGGACCTGACGAACAAGGTCAAGGATCGCGCACAGAACGAGCCTCCCGCCGCAGGCAGGAGTATGAAGGACCATGTCACACAGATCATCTATCAGGAGCTCGTGAACCTGGTCGACAACGGCGAGGGCATACCCCTCAAGCCGCAGACCATCATGATGGTCGGTCTCTACGGACAGGGAAAGACCACCACCACGGGAAAGCTCGCATTATACTATTCCAAGAAGGGATTCTCCGTCGGACTCATCGTTGCCGATGTATACAGGCCCGCCGCACTCGATCAGCTGAAGCAGCGCGATGAGAAGGTCGGTGTGGATGTCTACGGAGAGCCGGGTGAACCCGATGCCGCAGGAATCGTCAAACGCGGTATCGAGAAATTCAAGGACAAGAAGATCGTCATAATCGATACCTCCGGACGTCATGCCCTGGAGGATGATCTCATCGACGAGATCAAGAGGATCGCCGAGGTTGCCAAGCCCGAGGAGAGGGTCCTCGTCCTGGATTCCCAGGTGGGTCAGCAGGCCGGACCCCAGGCAGAGGCCTTCCACAACGCCGTCGGGGTCACCGGTGTCATCCTCACCAAGATGGACGGTACCGCGAAGGGAGGAGGAGCCATCTCCGCCATCTCCAAGACCAACGCCAGGATCGTCTTCCTGGGAACCGGAGAGCACATCCGCGACCTGGAACCCTTCGATGCCAACAAGTTCATCTCCAGATTACTGGGGATGGGAGACCTCTCCGCACTGATCCAGCTCGCGAAGGATGAGATCGGTGACGAGGAGGAGGCCATGGGCAAGGTCGCCAAGGCCATGATGACCGGGAAGTTCACCCTCAACGACATGTACTACCAGATGGCGGCTGTCGGTAAGATGGGAACCCTCCAGAAGATCATGAGCCTCATCCCCGGAATGAGCAGCATGGAGGACCGCATCGACTACGAGGCATCCCAGAAGAAGCTGCAGGTGTTCCGTGTCATCATGGATTCCATGACGAACGATGAGAAGGAGGACCCGTCCATCATCAAGGCCAAGCGCATCGAGAGGATCTCCGCCGGTGCAGGTGTCACCCCCCACGATGTC
The DNA here is from genome assembly GCA_945492685.1 of uncultured Methanomassiliicoccaceae archaeon. GTDB lineage: Archaea > Thermoplasmatota > Thermoplasmata > Methanomassiliicoccales > Methanomethylophilaceae > Methanoprimaticola. The sequence continues at coordinate 1,280 of CALYUZ010000122.1, forward strand.
AGGGAGCTTCTGAAGCAGTACAACCAGAGCAAGAAGATGATGTCGTCCATCGGAAAGGACCGCAAGATGAGGAAGCAGTTCATGAAGCAGCTCGGCGGTGTGGACCTGGACAGCCTCAAGGAACTGCAGGGATCCCAATGAGATACTTCGTCATCACCGGCCATAAGGCCGTGTCAACGGGAGATTTCAAACTCGACGACATCGCCGGAGGGGCCGGAAGGCTCGACATCCTGGTGAGATGTGTAAACTCCGCCTTCTTCCTCAGTCACAACCTCCGCAAGGATGTAGAGATCTATCTGGTGATGGAGGGAGGTGACGATGCTCCCAAGACCGTCGTCTTCAAAGGGGAGGACCTCAGGTACCTGAACCCCGACGAGAGGAGCACCGCATCGCTGATCAGGAACGCTCTGCTGAAGCCCGTGAACAAGGGCGAGGAAGTCAAATCCTCCCCCGGCGTGTACGTTACAAGGATGTCATTCTACGATGTCCTCGAGAAACTGTCGAAGGTCGGTAGCTTCGTCTACCTGAAGGAGGACGGTGTCGACTGCAGGGAGTACGACTTCCCCGAGAACCCCGTCTTCGTCCTCGGGGACAACCACGACCTCACCGACGAGGAGGAGCAGGCGCTCCTTTCTTATTCCCCCGACAAGATATGCATAGGGCCCTACAGTCTCCATGCGGACCACTGCATGATCATCGTCCACAACGAGGCTGACCGCAGGGTGAAGGAGGCCGAGTGATATGGTCGAGACCACAGAGAAGATCCCCCAGCACAGGCACTGCGCCGGATGCGGCAAGGCGTTCGTGGGTGAGGGAAGGTTCTGCAGCAAATCCTGCCAGGAGGAATCCGGCAAGGAAGTCAAGGGAAAGCTCCGCAAGCTCATGCTCATATGGCTCGGCATAGTAGCCGTGACCATCGTTCTGGTTGTCCTGACATTATGAGGACCGCAGCTGTCGCAGGGACCTTCGACGTCCTCCATGACGGTCACAGGTCATTGATAGAAAGGGCGTTCGAGGTCGGGGACAGGGTCCTCGTCGGAATCACATCCGATTCCATGGCGTCCGCGAACAGGGACGAGATCGTCCCCCTGGAGATACGCAGGAGGGAGCTGGAATCATATCTGAACACCCTCGGCCCCCATTCCGTCTTCGTTATCGACGACATCTACGGTCCCGACGAGATGATGGATACCGTCGATGTCCTCGTGGTTTCGGAGGAGACGCTCCCCAACGGGAAGGTCCTGAACGACCGCCGCAGGGAGAGGGGATTGGAACCGATGGAGCTCTCCGTCGTGCCCCTGGTGATGTCCGGAGATTCCAAGATCAGTTCATCCGCCATCCTCCGCGGAGAGTACGGAAGGTCCGGAAGGAGGGATGTGATGGACATCGTCGTGGGTTCAGCCAACAGGGTGAAGGTCTCAGCCGTCAGGACCGTGATGGAGAAGGTGTACGGCGATGTGAGGATCACCGCCGTCGATGTTCCATCAGGTGTTCCCGATCAGCCCTTCGGGGACCAGACCCATCAGGGTTCCGAGAACAGGGCCAGGGCCGCCCTCGGAGACCATGACATGGCCGTGGGGATAGAGGCGGGCGTCTTCGAGATGCTCGACGGTCTCTACGACATACAGCACTGTACGATCATATCCCGTGACGGGAAGGCCACCTACGGTCACGGATCGGGATTCAGATACCCGGACAGGATAGCCGAGCTTGTCCGCAAGGGGATGACCGTCGGGGACGCCGTCCACGAGGTCTACGGCAACACGGACATAGGGAAGAAACAGGGGGCGGTCGGACTTCTGAGCAAGGGGCTCATCGACCGCAAGACCCTGACCGAGCAGTCCGTCATCGCGGCGATGATACCGCGTCTTTGGGATGAGTGACATGTTCAACAGGCAGAGGATCACACAGGCCTCCTATCTGGCGGATGAATCTAAGATGACCGGGAGGGCCGACAACGTGATCCTCCCCTACGACGAGTCCGAGCTCAGGGATGCCATGCGCTACGCCAACAGCAAGGGATTGAGGCTCACGGTCAGCGGACTGAGGACCGGACTATGCGGAGGTTCCGTGCCGCAGGGAGGCGATGTCCTCTCGCTGGAGCACATGTCCGGCATGATAGGCATAGGGAAGGACAGGAAAGGGTACTTCGTGAGGGTGCAGCCCTGCATGACCATCCGCGAGATCAACGAGGTCCTCAGGAACAGGTCCTTCGACGGTCTCGCAGACCTCTCCCCCGGTGCCGTCGAATCCCTGAGGAACGAGCCCGTTCCATATTTCTATCCTGTTGATCCGACCGAACTCGGAGGCTCCATAGGAGGGAACATCGCGACCAACGCATCCGGTCCGAGGACCTACAGGTACGGTCCGACCAGGGACTGGGTCCGCAGGCTCAGGGTCGTGCTTCCCGAGGGTAACTTCATTGCCATCAGGCGCGGGGAGTACAAGGCCGAGGGCAGGAGGATGTCCTTCCCATCGGGAAGGAACTACTATTCTTTCGAGCTCCCCCATTATGATTTCAAC
>CALYUZ010000123.1 GCA_945492685.1 uncultured Methanomassiliicoccaceae archaeon
GCAGCAGCGTGTCCAGACACGTCATGGAATGCCTCGGCATGAGCCGTGTCGTCATAGAGGACGGCAAGATCGTGGAGGTCTCCGAACCGAAGGTGAGGCACTGCCCCCTGTTCAAGAAATACAGAGGGATCGAGGAGCTCAACACCGACACTGTCAGGGAGAACATCGAGTACAGGATCTCGTCCTTCGGCATGTGCACCGAGGACAGGGTCACCGAGATGGACGACGTCATATCCTTCGGGATCTCCGAGATCCTCAGCCATGCCCTCAGACAGGGTACGATCGATGCCGCGGTGATTGCTGCGGACGGATGCGGAACGGCCGTGATCACGAAACCGTGCATCCTCCAGGGGATGGGCGGACGCATATCCGGCATCTGCGAGACCGAGCCCATACCGAAGGTCGTCGAGGCGGTCGGAAGGGAGAACATGCTGGACCCCGACACCGCGGAGATGGACATGGTCGCGGGTGTCGGCAAGGCCTTCTCCATGAAGTACAGAACGGTGGCGGTGACCACCCCCTCCGTATCCGATGCCATGGCGATCAGGGACATGTACGGGGACAACGCGATCATCGTGGGGGTCCACACATCCGGGATGTCCGATGACGACGCGAAGAAGGCGTTCGACACCTTCGACATCATCACCGCATGCGCATCCAGAGCTCTGAGGGAGGAGGTCTCCCGCAGACCGGACGTCATGGTCGCAGGTACCAAGGTCCCGATATACGGAGTGACGGAGAAGGGAAAGGCATTAGTCCTGTCCAAACTCGAACAGCTCGGTCTGGAACCCTGGGACGGAACCACCCCGCAGACGCCCCCCGAACCGCTCATCTGAGCCCTCTCCATGGGGGCCGGAAAACCCCTTACCCGTTACTTCGGGTTATTCGGAAACAAGTTCCTATGAACCAATTTATACACCGGTGCTATTCAACCTGTCTGCTACCATGGACAATGATAGGAGACGCTGGGGGGACCGCCGGGACGCACGCTGGATCCGTGATGTCGACGGACTCCACGCCATCATGCCGCATCTGATGAACAAACGCACGGATGCGGAGGTTTACATCAACCAGGAGTTCGATGTCACCGAGCTGATATCGTTCCTTGAAAAGAGGAACGCGACAGAGACGGGTGATCGCACCAAGTTCTTCCATTGCATCATCATGGCCGTGGCACGCCTGATACAGCTCCGCCCGGACCTCAACATATACATCTCCGGACGCAGGATGTACATGCGCCACAGGACATCCATGGCATTCGTCGCCCGCAGGGACTTCCAGGATGGAAGCCGCGAATCCCTCGTGATCACCGAGGTGGACGACGACTGGACCCTCAGGAAGGTGACCGATGATATCACCGGCTCCGTCAGACAGGTCCGCGAATCAGATTCATACGGTGTGGACAAGACACTCGACACATTCTCCAAGGTCCCCAGACCTCTGCTGATGTTCGTCATGGGGATCGTCCGCATACTCGATTTCTACGGGAAGACCCCAAGATCCATCACGGACGGGGACCCCAACTTCTGCACGGTGCTGCTGTCCAACCTGGGATCCATCGGATGCCCCAGTGTCTACCACCATCTCAACAACTACGGCACGAACTCGATTGTCGCCACCATCGGGACCATCCACAACAAGGAGGTCCTGAACGATGACGGCACCCGCGAGATCCGCAAGGTTGTGGATGTGGGGATCACCATGGATGAGCGCATCGCCGACGGGATGTACTTCGCCCGTTCCATGAAGGTCCTGCAGCAGATCCTTTCCAAACCCGAACTACTTGACATTCCTATGAGGGATCCGATTGAGCTCCGAGTTTAACAACGTACAAGCACCCTGGTTGAAGGTCCTTGGCGACCTCCCCTCGCATCTAGACTATCCAGAATGCTCCATGGTGGGCCTCGTGGAGAGGACCGCTGAAGCACATCCCGACATGGATGCGTACATATTCTTCGGCAGGAGGACGTCGTACTCCCGCATGATGGCTAAGATCCACCGCATCGCCCGTTCATTGAAGGCGATGGGGGTGTCCAAGGGCGACAGGGTCACCATCGCCCTACCCAACTGCCCCCAGGCGGTCTGCATGTTCTATGCAGTCAACATGATAGGTGCCGTGTCGAACATGGTCCACCCCCTCTCCGCGGAGAAGGAGATCCAATACTACCTGGAGCAATCCGGATCGAAGGTGGCCATCACACTGGACCAGTTCTACGGGAAGTTCAGGAATGTGAGGGAGGATGTGAATCTCGAAACCCTCATAATCACATCGATAAAGGATGAGGTCGGACCCGTCGTCCGTTTCGGATACAACCTCACCGAGGGACGCAAGCATGAGAAGGTCCCGTCGGATGCCCCCGTCATCATGTGGGATGAATTCCTCGCATCTGGAAATGGATTCAAAGGGGAGTACAGGAACGAGAGGGACTCCCAGGAATCGTCCGTCATCCTCTACTCCGGAGGGACGACAGGTGTCAGCAAGGGGGTCTGCCTGAGCAGCTACAACCTCAATGCGCTAACCAGACAGATCGTCAGCGTGAATCCCGGATACGCCATAGGAGACAGGATGTTGGCGGTCATGCCCATATTCCACGGATTCGGATTGGGGATATCCATACACACCACCCTGTGCGAGGGTGGAAGCTGCGTGCTGGTGCCCAGGTTCACCCCGGACAGTTACGTGAAACTGATGCTGAAGTACAAATGCAACTACATCGCGGGTGTGCCGGCACTCTTCGAGGCCCTCATACGTATGCCCAAGATGATGAAGGCGGACCTGTCGTTCCTGAAGGGTATATTCTCCGGAGGGGACAGCCTGTCCGTGGAACTGAAGAAGAAGATGGACACGTACCTGAACGAGCACAAGGCCAAGGTGCAGATCAGGGAGGGATACGGTCTGACCGAATGCGTCACCGCATCGTGCCTCACACCTATCCACACCTCCAGAGAGGGGTCCATCGGGGTTCCCCTTCCGGACATGTACTACAAGATCGTGGAGCCGGGGACGGACAGGGAACTGGCCTACGGGGAGATGGGGGAGATCTGCCTTGCCGGACCCACTGTGATGATCGGATACAACGGTCACGACGAGGAGAACTCCAAAACACTCAGGAATCACCCGGACGGGATGAGATGGGTGCACACAGGCGACCTTGGAAGGATGGACAAAGACGGCTTCATCTACTTCACACAGCGCCTGAAGAGGATGATCATCACCAACGGATACAACGTGTTCCCATCCCAGCTGGAGAATGTGATCGATGCCCATGAGAAGGTCAGCATGAGCTGTGTCATAGGCATCCCCGATCCGATAAAACAGCAGAGGATCAAGGCGTTCATCACACTGAAGCCTGGGATAGAGCCCACTCAGCAGGTGAAGGACGAGGTAATGGAGCACGTACGGAAATGGGTCGCGAAATACTCCCTTCCGTCGGAGATAGAGTTCAGGGACGACCTCCCGAAGACCTTGGTCGGGAAGGTCGCATACAGGGTCCTCGAGGAAGAGGAACTCGCCAAGATGTCCTGATCCTCACTCGCCGAGATAGGTGTCTATGGCGAGATGCGTGCCCGAGCGCAGATAGATGATCGGGACGTTCTCCTTCCTGAGTCTCCTGCGGAGCTCCTTGTCGTTGGTCAGGACGTAGCCTCCGGTCTTGAAGGCCAGTTCGACCACCGCGTTGTCGCCGGTGTACTCGGTCGGGATTATCTCGTACTTGCGCGCAAGGGCTATGGCGGCCTTGGCGAACCTGTGGTCGAGGTGCTTGAGCTCCCCGACCAGAGGTCCAGGGACCACGA
>CALYUZ010000124.1 GCA_945492685.1 uncultured Methanomassiliicoccaceae archaeon
GCATGGGTATTCCCAGCCCCATCACGGACAGCGTCGTGCTCAATATGGCGTACAGGGACACCAGGAACAGGGATGTGCCCGTTCCCTTGTTGCCGCTGATGACCCCGCAGACCCCGAAGGCCATTGTTATCGATGCCAGGATCAGGCGCACGACCTGGATCTCGGGAGTTCCGGGATGACTCAACATCCCGAAGTTGTAGATCATGGTCAGGAACGTCATCATCATCATTCCGATGCTCTCCACCAGGAGGATAAGGTACTGCCTGGTGGACTGGGTGCTGCTGTACCCCCGGTAGATACTCACATCACCGGAGATGCAGAACCTGTAGGTCTTCTTCGAAGCCGTGGCCAGGAACACCAGTCCCGAACCGATGAATCCGATCGATTGGATCATCCCGGAGCCGTTCATGGGTCCGAGCGTCAGTGCGATCCCGATCATGACGGTTCCGACACATCTCGAGTACTGTCCGCGACGCATGAAGACGAAGGCCGCCACGGAGAAACCGACGAGCATGAACAGGTTGGCGATCACGAATGAGTACTCTCCGAAGGTCATATCCGCAACGGTGAACACCAGCACGGACACGCCGGAGAGGATGAACAGCATAGCCTCGGTGACCATCCTCGCGTACATGGCGAGCGCCGATACCAGGAGCACCGCGCCGGACACGGCCAGCATCAGGGCATCCATGCACCCGGGACCTGTCCAGTAATCCCCCAACAGCCATGGGTTGCACTCGATGTAGGACAGGAATCCCAGGCATGAGAGCATGAACATCCCTGCGGTGAGCACGGGGGAAGCCCTCCTCAGCTCTGGAGGCACCCTGTCCCTCCCTACGCCTTCCGTCCTGTACTCCGATACGGCGGTCGCCATCATGCTCAGGGACATCGTGGCGAATCCAATCGAGAACGCGATATCAGAGTCGAAGACCAGGCAGATCGCGATCATCACCCAAAGAATGACGTTCCCGATCGACAGGAAGCGGTCACCTGTCTTCCAAAGTATGAAGCCGATGATGATACCGGTAGGAATCGCAACGGGAACGATGAGGTCTGACAGAGGGGAACCGAGCAGTCCGCACATCGACCACATCAGGTCGTATGCCGACAGAAGGAACATCAGGATGCCTCTCGCCAGGCCCCCGTTCATCATAATGGAGACGGACATGAGGGAGATCATCAGGGACGACATCACCCCCACTGTATCGACGAGGCCGGTCTCGAAGGGTATGGCGGTCATCATCAGCTGTATGGACCCCAGGCACAGGCACGGGAGGACCATGGACGAGCGTTCACCCTCCTCGTAGCTCCCTGGTTTCAGACGCATGACCCCTCTGAACCCTCTGGCTGCGATGACTATGAACATGAGTCCCGCCACCATCAGCAGGATTCCGCTCACCAACAGGTTCAGACCTTCGGGCAGGTTCTCGCTCACTATCGCCATCACCAGGATGGTGATCGCTGCCGATTGGAACCTCCCGTTGCGTCTCCACACAAGGAAGGCGCAGAGGGCCAGAGGGAAGGCGAACGCCAGGTCCAGGATCCCAAGTCCGTCGGTGTGGGCGATGAAATCCCCTATGAAGAACATGAACGACGACAGTCCGATGGTCATGGACATTATGGCCACCAGGGTCTTCCCCCTGCTGAGGCATATGATCGACAGGATCAGGACGAAGCACGAGAGGACAGCCTTGGACAGCTCGTACATCCCGCAGTCCCCGGAGTCCACCTCCATCAGGTGGATGATGTTGTGGAATCCGCTCCATATCAGCAGGAGTCCCATCAGGGCGAACAGCGCCAGCGATGCGTTGAATCCGGTCTCGTGGGATGTGTCGTTCATTCCGTCACGGGTTATCGTGTGGCGATATAAAGCGAGTCGGTACGTGTTCCATGTACGTCTCCGTATGCGGTGTAGTCGCCCTATACCTATTATCTATGTGTACACCGATGCGCAATATGATACAATGGAAGCTGAGAACGGACGCTTCGGGGAGTTCGGAGGGCAGTATGTCCCCGAAGCCCTCATGAACGCTGTCATCGAGCTGCAGGAGGCATATGCCCGCTACAGCAGGGACCCCGACTTCATCGCCGAGGTCGAGGAGATGAACAGGCTCTACACGGGGAGACCGTCCCCGCTGTACTACGCGAGGAGGATGACCGAGGATCTCGGAGGTGCCAAGATCTACATCAAGAGGGAGGACCTCAACCACACCGGGTCCCACAAGATCAACAACGTCATCGGACAGTGCCTGTTGGCCAAGAGGATGGGCAAGACCCGCGTCATCGCGGAGACCGGTGCAGGTCAGCATGGTGTCGCAACAGCCACGATGGCGGCCTACCTCGGATTGGAATGCGAGATATTCATGGGCGAGGAGGATGTGAAGAGGCAGCTCCTGAACGTCTACAGGATGGAGCTCCTGGGTGCGAAGGTCCACCCGGTCACATCCGGTTCCGCCGTTCTCAAGGATGCCGTCAACGAGACCCTCAGGGAGTGGTCCGACAGGATCTCCGACACTCATTACGTCATCGGATCGGTCGTCGGCCCCCATCCTTTCCCCCAGATGGTCTGCGACTTCCAGAGCGTCATCGGGCGCGAGGTGAAGCAGCAGATCATGGAGCTGGAGGGACGTCTCCCCGACTGCCTGGTGGCATGCGTGGGAGGGGGATCCAACGCCATGGGCCTGTTCCACGACTTCGTGGAGGACGAAGGCGTCCGCATGATAGGCTGCGAGGCTGCGGGGGAAGGTATCGACGGCGACCGTCATGCCGCCACCATGTGCAAGGGATCGGTCGGTGTGTTCCACGGTATGAAATCCCTGTTCTGTCAGGACAGGTACGGTCAGATCGCACCCGTGTATTCCATATCGGCCGGACTGGACTATCCAGGTATCGGGCCGGAGCACGCATACCTCAAGGCCATAGACAGAGCAGAGTATGTCCCCATAACGGACGAGGAGGCGGTGAGCGCATTCGAATACCTCTCCAGGGTCGAGGGTATAATCCCGGCCATCGAGAGCTCACATGCCGTCGCTCAGGTCATCAAGATGGCCCCGACCATGTCTAAGGACCAGATCATAGTCGTGAACCTTTCCGGACGCGGGGACAAGGACGTCGCCGCCATCGCACGCTACAGGGGGTTGGAACTCCATGACTGAGGATTCCCTTTTCTCGAAGAAGTCCCTGATATCCCACATCATCGCGGGATATCCCGACATCGAAACCACCGGACGTCTCATCTGCGCGATGGCGGATGCAGGTGTGGACATGGTGATCGTGGAGATCCCGTTCTCGGACCCCATAGCCGGCGGCCCCGAGATCAAAGGGGTCCATGCTACAGCGCTTTCGGCAGGGGTCACCACCGACCTGATCTTCGACAGTCTCGAGTCCATAAGGGAGTCGTGCGATGTTCCCATCGCCGTCATGACCTACTTCAATCCCATCTTCGTGTACGGGATCGAGGGATTCGTGACCAGGTGCAGGGATGCCGGTGTCGGATACGTCCTCGTCCCCGACCTGCCGTTCGAGGAGAGGGAGGAGCTGAGGCCCGCATGCTCCGCCGAGGGCATCACCCTGGTTCCGATGGTCGCGCCCACCTATCCCGAGAGGATAGAGAGGATCCTGGACTCCGCCGAGGGATTCGTTTACATCGTCAGGTTCGAGGATGCGGCAGGATTCCCGGAGGGTTACGTGCACGAACTGTCCGACATGGCCGGGATGGTCCATGCCCACGGGCTGAGGTGCATCGCCGACTCCGGTCAGGGAGAGGCGGGCGAGGTCCTCAGGTACG
>CALYUZ010000125.1 GCA_945492685.1 uncultured Methanomassiliicoccaceae archaeon
CATCCTTCGCCAGGGCCAACGTCAAGGGGATAATCGAGGAGGTGGAATCCGAGGGGATCCCCGTGATCTACTCCGACACCGACTCGGTCTTCATGCAGTCACCCGAGCACAACCTGGAGGGTGCGGTGGAGTTCGGGGAGAGGATGGCCGACCGCTACTCCCGCGACGGAGGAACGCTGGAGTTCGAGAAACTCCTGGAACCGCTTTTCACACACGGCAAGAAGAAGCGGTACGTGGGCAGGATCGTCTGGCCCACCGTCTCCGATGAGCTTCTGGTCAGGGGATATGAGATCAGGAGATCCGATTCCTTCGACCTCCAGAGCAAGGTCCTGACCGACCTGTTCGAGATGATCCTGGACGAGAGGAACGACGAGGCCCTGGAGATGGTTAGGAACGCGATACAGTCCGTCCAATCCGGGAAGGTACCACCGTCGGACCTGGTGATATCCAAGACATGCAAGGGGTTGGATGCGTACGAGAACCCCGACAGGATGGCCAACGTCCAGGCGGCGAAGAAGCTGATAGCGATGGGATACGACTTCATCCCCGGCATGAAGATATCATGGATAGTCACCGACGGCAAATCCACCCCCCAGACGGTGGAACCCTTCATCAGCGGAGTGGAGTTCACCGCCAAACCCGATTACAGATACTATGCGGAACGCCTGTCCCAGACCGCATCCCGCATCACAGAGGTGTTCGGATGGGAGGAGAAGGACCTGATGAGGGGGAGCCAGCAGGCCACCCTGTTCAGCGGGGCGTTCTCGTCGTCCGACGACGCACCCAAGGACAGACCGAGGCCCGCGGCGAAACCCAAGCCCAGGGTGAAGAGCCTCGACGAGTTCTTCTGAGGTCACCTTTACATACCCATAGATTCTAGTCCGAGGCGATGACCCTTCTCGGAGAGATCGGCGAACGCCAGCTGATAGAGGATTTCAAGAGCTTCATTAGACCGGAGGGTCTCGTGGGGCCCGGCGACGACGCCGCGATCATAGGGAAGGACACGGTGGTGTCCACCGACATAGTCACCTTCGACAGGCATTTCCCCGCTGGGATGACGTACGAGCAGTTCGGATGGTACGCGGCCGCGGTGAACTTCAGCGATCTTGCCGCAATGGGTGCGAGGCCCATCGGATTCCTTGCCGGACTCGCACTTCCCCTGGACCTGGATTCCAAGGCGGCGTACGACATCATGAGCGGCATCGACCAGTGCTGCGAGTTCTGCGGCACAGGGATCGTAGGAGGGGACACCAAGACAGGACCGGGCATCGTTGCGGGAACCGCGATCGGCACCATGGACGGCAGGAAGCCCATGCTCAGATCGGGGGCATCCCCTGGAGACATAGTGGCGGTCACCGGGCCCCTGGGATCGCCCGCGGCAGGATTCATCGCATTGGACCACGGCATCGATGCGCCCGAGGCCAGGGAATCCCTCTATGTTCCCATACCCAAGGTGGCGGAGGGCGTCGCACTTGCATCCTGTGGTGCCGTCACATCATGCATGGACCTCTCTGACGGATTGGCCACCGCACTGAACACCATCTGCTCCGCATCCGGGGTGGGGATCGACATCGAGTACGATTTCCTTCCCAGGGGAGCGTGTGTGGAAGAGGTCGCGGAGGCGACTGGATCCTCCATGGAGGACATGCTCATCGGATGGGGCGGGGAGTATGAGCTCGTGTTCACCGCAGACAAGGACCGGCTCGACAGGATCTACGACGCCGAGGTGGAGTTCTCCATCATCGGGATGGTCAACGACGGCGACGGACTGGACCTCATCCGCGAGGGTGAGAGGAAGAGGATCGGTTATGGCCGCTATTAACGGCGACAGGGTGGAATCCCGCTTCTACGAGAAGGTCGACGGCGGATACATCTGCGGACTCTGCCCCCACAGATGCCGCATCAAGGTCGGGGACTACGGGAGGTGCGGTTCTCGCAGGGCCGACGAGGACATGCTCGTGGCATACTCCTACGGGAAGGTATCGTCCCTGTGCGTCGATCCGATGGAGAAGAAGCCCCTATACCACTACAAGCCCCATTCCAGATGCTTCTCGGTCGGCGGGATCGGATGCAACATGAGGTGCAGACACTGCCAGAACTACGCCATATCCATGCTGTCCTCAGGCAAGAAGAGGACCACATACGAAAGGCCCGACGAACTGGTGTCGCTGTGCAGGAGCGAGAGGCTGGACATCATCGCGTTCACCTACAACGAGCCGATGATCTGGTTCGAGTACATCATGGACGTCATGAGGGAGGACCCGGACCTTCACCTGGTCCTGGTCACCAACGGACTGATCTGCGAGGAACCCCTCAGGGAACTCTGCAAGGTCACCGACGCCATGAACATAGACATCAAGGGATTCACCGACGACTTCTACATGGAGGTCTGCGGAGCCCATCTCGATGATGTCCTGAGGTCCGCGAAGATAGTGTTCGAAGAGGGCGTGCACCTGGAGCTCACATACCTGGTCATACCGGGATACAACGATTCTGAGGACGAGGTCCACGGTTTCTGCAGATGGGTCGTGGAGAACCTCTCCGAGGATGTTCCCGTCCATTTCACCCGTTTCCACCCCGACAACGAGATGATGGACGTCCCATGGACGCCTGTCGAGACGGTCCTGAGATGCAGGGGGATCGGCATGGAATGCGGACTGAACTACGTGTACGTGGGCAACGCCCTGGTGGAGGGTGCCGACGACACATTCTGCCCTGAATGCGGGACCGCAGTGGTGAAGAGGCTCGGATACCTCGTGGACATCGTGGACCTCGACGGTGACAGGTGCTCCGCATGCGGGCACCACATCAACATTGTCCGCTGAACATCCAGGTTTTTGCACGATTACGGTGATTTTCCATACACAGACACCGAGTGTCATCGGTCAAACGTTAAGTCGTTGACCCGATAAGCCGGTGATAGTGCGCGGAAGGGAACGATCCGGAAATCTCCCGACCGCGCATCCGATCGTTCTCACACCAACATGACAAGGGGATTCCCCAGGACCATCACCACAACATAGGATACGGTGATAGGGACGACGAATGGGATCATCGGAGTGACCTCCACGTCCGTACAGCCATGCCGCCTCAGACGTCCGTACACCGATCCGGGATCATCGGGTGGATGTATCCTCCGTACACATCCGTCCACAACATCCTCCAAAGGCCATACGAAGGAAGATTCCGCCTCATCCAGGGGCATCCTGTAACGGGATACCGAGATGGAACCATCTGAAACACTCCTGCACAGTACCGGGACGACGGATGACAGTGAGAGAACCAGGGCCATCGCGAAGATGACGAAAGGAGGGTTCATGAAGACACTGTCGACGGGACCTGACGCCCAGAGGACCCCCGGCCACGGATAGAACGGTACGGCCATCGAGAGCGACATCATCGCCTTGGCATCCGCACCTCCCTTCAGCAATCCAAGGTGGTACAGGACGAGGAACAGCAGGTACATCACCGGGACCACCAGCACCCACGGACCCTCGCCGTCGATGTACAGGAACGAGTCGATCAGAACGGGTGCCGCCAGGAAAGGAATGGCCGACGGCCCGGACACCCTGTCCGAAAGCATGTACACGGCCATCATGGAGACCGACAGGATCCCGAGGATCGCATGGATGGGTCCGTCCAAGCGGAAGATGCACATGGATCCGGCCACCACCGATATCACGGACCAGTGAACGTCCGGAACCTCCCTGGACCTCAGGTCGTGATACGCCGCAGAGACCATCGTCACGGAAACGATCAGGAAACATGCGGTTTCC
>CALYUZ010000126.1 GCA_945492685.1 uncultured Methanomassiliicoccaceae archaeon
TGTGGACGACGGTACCTCCGGCGAAGTCGATGGTGGTCATGTCGAAGGGGAGTCCCTCTGCGAGGAATCCTCCTCCCCATACCATGTGGGCCATGGGTGCGTAGACGAGGACAGACCAGATGGCGAGGAACCAGACGATGGCTGTGTACTTAATGCGCTCGGCACATGCTCCGAGGACGATTCCGGCTGTGATCATTGCGAACATCATCTGGAAGAACATGAACTCCATGTCCGGGATCGGGTAGCTTCCGATGGTATCGGCGCTGACCCCGTTGAGGAACAGGTGGTCGAGGCCTCCGATGAACATGTTTCCGTCGGAGAACGCCAGAGAGTATCCGACAACGATCCATGAGATGGACATGATTCCCATCGCCAGAAGGGTCTGCGCGATGATGGAGGTCATGCTCTGCTTCCTGAGCATTCCGCCATAGAACAGGGCAACTCCGGGACTCATGATGAAAACGAGGATCGAACATATCAGGATCCATGAGACGTTCGCATAATCCGCGGGGTCCTCTCCGAGGGGACGGGCGGTGACGGCATCTCCTGTGAATACCGTCAGGATCAGTGCAACCATCGCGAGAAACGCGGCTGCGGCGATTACCTTCATTCTGAACTTCAACTTTTAACCTCCATTTGGCTAATTTGACTTGAACAATCTGGTCATTCGTCTAGTGTATATTAATTCATCGGTGAACGAAATAAATCATTAGCCACCAGACCCATCCAATTAAGGGTCAATTAGACAATTGTCTAATGTTATAATGATGAATAGAACAAACAAGATAATCGTATATTACATAAAAAGAGACGGGTGAAATCGGGATAAAGAAAGAACGGATGAGAGAGAAACGGGGCCGAAGCCCCGTGGTTTGGATCAGAGAAGGGATTTCGCCTCATCGGCGGACATGTCCAGGGCCTTGAGCATGTACTCCAGGGCCTTCTTGCCGTAGGGTGCACGGGCCTTGGGATCCTCCATGATCTCGCCGTAGCTGGCCATGACGTTGTTGTAGTACTCGATTGCGAACTCGGAGTACAGGGATGCGGACATGGACTCATCCATCTCTGCGGCCTCGCAGTATGCCTTCTCGGCCTCCTCGTACTTGTTGACGGAGATGCAGAACAGTCCGTAGGACTGGTAGTAATCCACACGCTCGCCGTCGAGCTCGATGGCCTTCCTGTAGGCCTCCATGATCTCCTCGGTGTCGACCTTGGCACCGAACATTCCGGATGCGTAGTTTCCGCACTCGGCCTTGTAATACCAGCACTCTGCGTTCTCGGGGAACTCGGTGACCAGCTTCTTGAATGAAGTGTACGCTTTCTTGAAATCGCCCTCGTCCATCGCCTTCATCGCTGTGGCGAGTTTCTTCTCGGGTGTCGCTTCTGCCATGACGGTCTGATTGCCAAGGGTATTAAAACCGTTTTCTTCACGATACACGGATGACGACGGATAACGTATGTTACATCTTCATCGAACTATCTACAATCATCTTTTTATTATCAATAATATAAACTCCTTATATGGAAGCCTGGGAAGCCGTTCTGTCTGTCCGTGCATTCGAGGATTACACCGTCAGGAAGGTCCGTGTCCCCGAATTCAGAGAGGATGACAGGATAGTCTGCCTCGACAGATGCAGGGAGAACCTGTGCGGCAACTACGGCACCAACTGGGGTTGCCCACCAGACATAGACATCGATCCGCAGGCCCTCTACGAGTCCAGTTCATGCGCATTGCTGGTGAACCGCACATTCTGTCTGGACATCAAGGACGAGGAACTCCTGGATGCCACCAACCTGGAGATGCAGAAGATCATCAGGATGATGGTTGTCGAACTAAGGAGCAACAACATAGACTGTCTGGGATTCGCCGACGGAGGCTGCAGGTACTGTGGCGTATGCGCATATCCCGAACCCTGTCGCTTCCCGGAGATGCTCATTCCATCCGTGTCCTCCCTGGGCATCGACATGAAATCATACCTGAACGAACAGGGGATACCCTTCGCATTCTCAGACACCTGCGTCACACTCTACGGCCTCATTTTCCTTCGGAAATCCGATTGACACCATTTTATAGAGCCACTTGATAGCGCCACGCGAAGGTCTGAACATGGACAGGCAAACCGTGGAGAGGGTCGCCCGCGCGGCCCACATCAAACTGACAGAGGAGGAGCTCGACAGGTACAGCAGCGACCTCAGCGAGATCCTCACATACTTCGAACTCCTGGATGAGGCACCCGGATGCGAGAACTGGGGGGTCAACCCCATAGAGGTCGCGGACGTCCTCAGAGACGACGAGCCCAGGATGGACATCGATCCCGACCAGCTCCTCAGAGGGATGAACACCTATGAGGGTTACGTAAGGGGGCCGAGGCTCTCATGAGCGCAGATGCAGTTCTGTCCAAACTCAAGGAGATCAACGGGAAGTACTCCATGTTCCACGCCATGACCGACGACACGTCGGCGGATGGTGCCAAGTTCCTGTTCTCCGCGAAGGACAACCTCACATCCAAGGACATGGAGACATGCTCCGGTTCCAAGATACTGATAGGGTACAGACCCGCCTTCGATGCCACATCCATCGCTAAGATGAGGGAGGCCGGAGGGAAACTCATCGGGAAGACCAACATGGACGAGTTCGGATTCGGAACCTTCTCCACCAACTCAGGACTGGAGGTCCCCAGGAACCCCTACGACCTTGAGAGGGCATGCGGAGGTTCCTCCGGAGGATCCGCCTGTGCCGCAGCGGTGATCGAGGACCATGTGTCCCTCGGAGTCTCCACCGGAGGTTCCATCTGCTGTCCCGCCAGCTTCTGCGGAGTGTATGGGATCGCACCCACATACGGCCGTGTGTCCAGGTACGGACTCATCGACTACGGGAACTCCCTGGACAAGATCGGTGTCCTGTCCGCCAAGGCCACAGACCTGAAGAAGTACATGAAGGTCATCGCGGGGAAGGATGAGAAGGACCCCACATCCTGCGTCCAGCCCGATTTCAAGACCGACTACAGGAAGATGAAGTCGGTCGCCATCCCCAAAGAGGGAACTGAGGGTCTGTCCAAGGATGTCGAGACGGCGTTCAAGGATGCGGTCGAGAACCTTGTCCGCATGGGCATCGATGTGGATTACGTGGACATGCCCTCCCTCAAGTACGCCATGCCCGCATACTACGTCCTGGCAACATCCGAGGCGTCCACCAACCTGGCGAGATACGTCGGAATGAGGTACGGGCAGCAGGAGGGTGACCTCTCGCTGAAGTTCGATGACTACTTCACATCCTTCCGCTCCCAGTACTTCGGTGACGAGGCCAAGAGGAGGATCCTCCTGGGAACCTTCACCAGGATGGTCGGATTCAGGGACAGGTACTACGCCAAGGCCCTGCAGGTCAGGAAGGTCGTCATCGACGACTACAAGAGGATCCTGGCGGACCACGATGCCGTCCTCGCACCAACAATGCCCTTCACCGCCCCCAGGTTCGACGACATCTCCAAGATGTCCGCACTGGACTCGTACAAGGCAGATTACCTCACTGTCCCCGCGAACATCGCCGGAACACCCCACATGTCCGTGCCCTGCGGATACGACTCCGAGGGAATGCCCATCGGAATGCAGTTCGTCGCCGATCATTGGAACGAGGACGTCCTGTTCTCCATGGCGGAGGACTGGGAGAAGGAGTTCGACATCAGGGCTCCGGAGGTGGGCGCATGAAGATCGGATTGGAAATCCACGTCCAGCTTCCCACGAAGTCGAAGATGTTCTGCTCCTGCCCC
>CALYUZ010000127.1 GCA_945492685.1 uncultured Methanomassiliicoccaceae archaeon
ACACCTTTATCCCGCGCTCCTTCTCGTAGAAGTCGGGTGTGTGCATGACGATGTCGGTCCAGGCGCTCTTGCCCTCGATACCCCAGGGGATGGCGCAGGGGGAGTAGGCGATGTCCTCGTCCTCTGTGAAGACGGTAACGCTGCATTCGGGATCCTTCTCTTTGGCGGTGGATGCCGCTGTCATTCCTGCGGCTCCAGATCCGATGACAATGATTGACTTAGCCATATGGCTTACCTGCTCGCCAATAGGTGGATTGGATAAAAACATTGTCGGGCGCGCACGTATAAGGGGATGGCGGGGATGACAATCGGAATCCGATGTCTGGCACATGTCCATCGGAGGGTGATGGGGGGCGCTATATCCATGCTACAGACGCGGTCGGGGACGGGGTTCCCGGAGACCATCGGGGACACGAACATTTTAACCATGTTCGGGATACCATGGGGCATAGGAAGGTATCCAGGATGAAGGAGAAACGTTCCCCGTCACAGCTCGAGGCCCTCTGGAAGGAGAGCGACATGGCATGCGGCGAGAAGGTCGACGCCATGGTCGTGATCATGCGCACCAACGGCTGCTGCTGGGTCAAGAGCGGAGGATGCACCATGTGCGGATACAGGGAGGCATCCCTCAACAATGTCACGGAGGACGACCTCTCGAAGCAGTTGGAGCAGGCCCTGTCCCGCTACAAGGACGAGCCGTTCGTGAAGATCTACACGTCGGGGAGCTTCCTCGACGACAACGAGGTCCCTCCGGCGATGAGGGACAGGTTCCTCGACGCATTCTCGGGATGCAAGCGCATCCTGTTCGAGAGCCGTCCCGAGTTCATCACGCCGGACACGGTCGGAAGCCTGCCAAAGAACGTCACCGTCGCCCTGGGCCTGGAGAGTTCGGATCCCGAGGTCCTCAGGACCTCCGTCCGCAAGGGTTTCACCCCGGACGACATCCTGAGGGCGGGGACCCTGCTCAAGGATACAGGTCTCGGAGTGAGGACGTACCTGCTGCTGAAACCGCCGTTCATGACGGAGGCCATGGCGATAGAGGATGCCGTCAGGTCCGCAAGGTTCGCGGACCCCTTCTCCGACGAGATATCGATCAATCCCCTCAACGTCCAGAGAGCCACGTACGTGGAGCGCCTGTGGAAGAGGGGAGAGTTCAGGTCCCCTTGGATCTGGTCCCTCGTGGAGGTGTTCAGACAGCTGTCTGGCACTGTCGACGCGAGGCTCATGTCGTCCCCCTCCGGAGGGGGTGCCATGAGAGGGGTCCACAACTGCGGCGAATGCGACAGGGCCGTGCTCGATGCGATCGAGAGGTTCAGCTTCACGCAGGACATCAGGGACCTGGATGTTACATGCAAGTGCACGGACAGATGGGGTGCTTACCTCAAGTCCGAGACCCTGCTCGGTTCCCCAGCGGACCTGGACAGGGACTTCGAAAACGAGTTAGTTCTGAGGATGTGAGGACATGGACTACGACATCAAGAAGGGATGGTACAAGAACATCGAGGGCGACCTCCTGGCACAGATGATGCAGGAGGTCTTCGGGAACGTCACCGCAGAGGGCGACACGCTGGTCTCCACTTACGGTGTCCTGGAGCGCATCGAGGTCAAGGTGCTCGCCAAGGACAAGATGGAGATCGTCACCGTCAACAAGCCCGGATCCGCCACCGACGACGAGATCCTCGACAGCAAGAGGAAGCTCAACGTCTTCGCGGAGAAGGCCACCGGCTTCGACGCCAAGGCCCGTATGAAGAGGGCTCAGAAGAAGGCCAAGGAAGGCAAGCTCTGAACCTCATCCCCGGGGTTCCCCCGGGTCTTCCCAAACTCCCCTTAGTTCCCGCGCTATAATATAATTAAGACGCGAGGGTAGTTTTAAATACTATACCCGTATACGACCGAATTAGATTGGACATAATAGTGTCCGACCAGACGCACCGGGCAATGCGATGAGCATCCCATGTCCGTCCCGTTTCATGTGATTCTGGGGACGATCGAGGCGTCACGGTCGGAGCATTAAGACGTTCGTCTGATAAATCGCGAGGTTAGCGAAGAGACCCTCGCAGGTATGTGTAAATATGCCGCAAAGAAGACGTCCCAAGAGAGGATCTAGGGCATACGGCCCTAGGAAGAGAGCACAGTCGCAGACGCCTAGGCTCGACTCGTGGCCCGAGATCAGCGGAGCCCCTAAAATCCAGGGATTCGCAGGATACAAGGCCGGAATGACGCACGCGTTCGTTGTTGACAAGCGCGCCAAGAGCACAACCTCCGGTATGGAGGTCCAGACCCCCGTGACCGTCGTCGAGGTTCCCCCGATGAAGGTCGCAGCGGTCAGATTCTACGAGAGCAGCATCGTCGGACTGAAGACAGCAGGAGAGGTCTGGGCAAAGGACCTCGACCCCCTCCTCGACAAGCGCCTCAACGTTCCCAAGAACCACGACGAGGCCTCGTTCGCAAGGTACGATGGTGTCGACATCGAGGATGTCCGTGTCCTCGTCTACACCCAGCCCAAGCTCGTCTCCGGAGTCCCCAAGAAGGTCCCCGACCTCATGGAGCTCAGGATCGGAGGCGGAACCATCGACGAGAGGGTCGCATACGCAAAGCAGATCCTCGGAACCGAGGTCAACTTCACCGACTTCAGCACCGAGGGAACCCTGATCGATGTCATCGCTGTCACCAAAGGAAAGGGATTCCAGGGTGTCACCAAGCGCTGGGGTGTCAAGCTCCTGTCCCACAGGAACAGCAAGCACCGCCGCGGAATCGGAAACCTGGGACCCAAGAGACCCGGATACGTCAGGTCCACCGTGCCTGGATCCGGACAGATGGGATACCACCAGAGGACCGAGTTCAACAAGAAGGTCATCAAGGTCGGAACCGAGGGTGCCGAGATCACCCCCAAGGGAGGATTCCTCAACTACGGAGAGGTCAGGAACACCTACGTCCTCATCCACGGATCCGTTCCCGGACCCACCAAGAGGCTCATCAGGTTCAGAGATGCAACCAGACTCCCCAAGGGAGCAGCAACCGAGGCAGTCGACGTCACCTATGTGTCGACCGAGTCCAAGCAGGGGGCATGAGTTAAATGACAACCACTAATGTTTACGCAGTTAACGGAGGAGTCGCCGGAACCGTCGACGTCCCCGCAGCGTTCGCGACCCCCTACAGGCCTGACATCATCAAGAAGGCAGTCCTCGCAGCTGCCGCCAACAAGAGGCAGCCCTACGGACCCGCAGAGGGCTCCGGAATGAGGCACTCTGTCAGCACCTGGGGTAAGGGACGCGGAACAGCCCGTGTCCAGAGGGTTCACGACGGCAGGAAGGCCACCGAGTCCCCCAACAACGTCTCCGGAAGGAGGGCACACCCCCCACGCCCCGAGAGGGTCTGGGCACAGAAGATCAACAAGAAAGAGCTGAAGATCGCCCGCCAGTCCGCTCTCGCAGCAACAGCCTGCGCCGAGTGCGTCAAGGCCCGCGGACACCAGTTCGACGATTCCGTCTCCTTCCCCATCGTGGTCGAGGATGCATTCCAGGACATCGCCGCAACCGCACAGGTTACCGAGGTCTTCGAGAAGATCGGAATCGGATACGACATCGAGCGCGCCAAAGAGGGCCGCAAGATCCGCGCCGGAAGGGGAACCATGAGGAACAGGAAGTACCGCACCCCCGTCTCCGTGCTCATCGTCGTCAAGGATGACGAGAGGTCCGCTGCCATCTTCAAGAGCGCAGCCAACATCCCCGGAGTCACCGTCGAGGAGGTCAAGAC
>CALYUZ010000128.1 GCA_945492685.1 uncultured Methanomassiliicoccaceae archaeon
GCTTTCCGGACTCCACGAACCTCTTGACCTCGGATCCGATGGAGGATTTGATCCTCGCTCCGAAGATCGCACCGGCACGGACGTAGTCACCTGCGGAGAATCCTCCGGGGAATGCGAGAACATCGTAGTCCTCGAGGTCGCGGCACAGGTCTGCGGAGACCTGCTTGGACAGCTGCTTCAGGTGGACCTCCTCCGCCTGGGCTCCGACCATCCTGAAGGCCTCGGCCATCTCGTCCTCGCAGTTCGTTCCCTCGATCCTGATCACACATACCCTGACGTCTTCCGCCTTCATTCGCTGACACCCCCCATGATGTTCCAGATGGGGTCGTTCCAGGCCTTCCTCATCTCCGCGACGGGGATTGAGGTGCCGTTGTCCTTGATCACGAGGCTGTCGCCCTTGGTGATTCCGATGATCTCCGCGTCGTTGCCCAGGATCTCCATGAACCTGGTGACGTCCTTGCCGTCGACCTCCACGATCCAACGGCTGTTGCTCTCGGAGTAGAGCTTCCTTGCAAGGGACGATCCGTCCATGGCGGAGAGGTCGATCTGAGCTCCAACCTGTCCGGAGATGCACATCTCGGCGACAGCGACGGCGAGTCCTCCGTCGGAACAGTCGTGACAGCTCAGGACGAGACCCTCGTCCATTGCCTGGAGCAGTTCGTCCATGTACCTCTTGAGTGCGGGGATGTCCACACCGGGGACGGCTCCCTTCTCCCCTCCGAACTTGCGGAACAGGAGGGATGCACCCATCTCATCACGTGTCTTTCCGACGATGAGGATGCAGCTTCCGACCTTCTTGAAATCGGCTGTGACGGCCTTCCTCACATCATCGATGAGTCCGCATCCGAGGATCATGGGCGTAGGCAGGATGTGGTGTCCTCCGGGTGCCTCGTTGTAGAGACTGACGTTACCGGACGGGATGGGGATGTTGAGCTCCCTTGCGATCTCTCCGAGTCCCCTCACGGCCTCCCTGAACTCTCCGAGCCTCTCGGGCTTCTCGGGGTTTCCGAAGTTGAGGCAGTCCGTGAACGCGTTGGGTCTGGCTCCGACGGCGACCAGGTTCCTGCAGGTCTCATCGATGCAGGCCATTCCTCCCTTGTAGGGGTCGGCCTCGGTGAACCAGGGGTTGCATCCTATGGCGGCTGCGAGTCCCTTGAGCCTTCCGGGCACGGGAAGGAGCACGGATGCGTCTCCGGGACCTGTCATGTTCATCTCCCCGACCATGGGGTGGATGGCGGTTCCGGCACGGACCTCGTGGTCGTACTGCCTGATCGCCCACTCCTTGGATGCGATGTTGAGGTCGGACAGCAGAGTGAGGATGACGTCCTTGTCGGAGGGCAGCTTGGGGAACTTCTCCCCGTCCTTGGTGCTGACCTCGGGAAGGGTGTAGGGCCTGTTGTAGACGGGTCCTCCCGTGAGGAACTCCAGGTCCATGTCGAAGATGAGCTCCCCGTCCCAGAACAGGCGGGTGCGCTTCAGGTCGGTGGTCCTTGCCACGGGGATCGCAAGTACATCCCACATGTCGAAGATCTCCAGGACCTTGTCCACGTTCTCGGGCTTGCAGGTGCACATCATGCGCTCCTGGGATTCGGACACCCAGATCTCCCAGGGTGCGAGTCCGGGCTCCTTGAGCGGGACCTTCTCCAGGTCCACATCGGCTCCGCATCCGGCATCCAGGGCCATCTCTCCCACGACGCAGCTGAGTCCTCCTCCGCCCAGGTCCTTCATACCTGTGATGAGGTGCTTGGCGTTGACCTCGAAGCATGCGTGCATGACGGGCTCCTTCGTTATGGGGTCTCCCAGCTGGACGGCTCCCCTGGAGTCCTCGTCGGAGGTGGCTGTCAGGTCCGCCGATGCGAAGTTGACTCCGTGGATACCGTCGCGTCCGGTGCGTCCTCCGATGAGGATCATGACCTCTCCGGGACCTCCAGCGTAGTTCTTCGCGAGATCGGCACGCTTGACGATACCGAGGCATGCGACATTGACCAGGCAGTTCCCGGTGTACTTCTCGTCGAAGAAGAATCCGCCTGTGATGGTTGGGATACCGACACGGTTTCCGTAGTCCCTGATTCCGGAGACGACACCGTTGACCAGGTACCTGGGGTGTTTGATCCCCGGAGGGAGCTCTCCCTTGTGGTCGATGGGTCCGAAGCACAGGGGGTCCGCGAGTCCGATGGGCTGTGCTCCCATGCACACGACATCCCTCAGGATACCTCCGATTCCGGTCGCGGCACCTCCGTAGGGCTCGATGGCGGACGGGTGGTTGTGACTCTCGATCCTGAGAGCGTATCCGTAGTCGTCGTCAAAGACCATGACACCGGCGTCTCCCTTGGAGAGGACGTCGTCGCGGTCGATACCGAAGACGAACTCCTTGAGGATGGGCTTGGAGCTCTTGTAACAGCAGTGCTCGCTCCATGCCTGTCCGAGGGACTGGAGCTCCACATCGGTGGGGTTCCTGCCCTCCTTCTTGAAATAATCGCGGATGACCTTCATCTCGTCCAACGAGAGACTCAGGCTCATGTCAGCCGAGACCTGTTTCAACTGGTCGTCGGTGGCGGAGAGGATGTCCACATCGTAGAGGTCGAAGGGGACATCGCGTTTGATCATCAGATCGGCCATGGGATATCATCTCACTGTGACCTTGTAGTTCTGGATCACGGGGTTGGCGAGGAGCTTCCTGCACATCTCCTCTCCGGCCTTGACGGCCTCGTCGGCGGGCATGTCCAGCTCGACCTCGAAGAGCTTGACGGACTTCACGCCCTCGATGCCCTCGAAACCGAGTGCCTCCAGGGTCTTCTTGGTGTTCTTCCCCTCAGGATCGGCGACGCCTTTCTTGAGCTCGATTCTGATCTCGATTACAGCCATGATTAAAGCAAACGCGCGCGCCCTATAATAGTTGTGCGTGCGCGGGAATAAGGTGTTTATATGCGGGATGGGGGAGTCCCCCGGCTCCCGCATCATCAGGGCTTCATGAACCTGACGTAGTAGACGACCGCTCCGACGGCCAGCACGGCCACGACGGCGATCGCCGCATAAAGAAGGGTGTTGTCCTTACCGTCATCGCTTCCGGCTCCGGGGAACACGAGGTCCCTGACGGGTGCATCCGCCCCCATACCGGAGTAGGTGACCGCCGCGAGCGGATCCTTGACGGAGGAGGGGCAGGATGCCTCGTATGTGAGCTCAGAAAGTAGGCTGACCGTTTGCTCGGTGCAGACTTCCTTTCCGATGGAGTAGAACTTCACGGCACCGCTCACATTCCCAAGGGGGACCCTGTAGGTTCCGGTCTCGTCGATGGCCTTTCCGTTGCGGGTGATCGAGACCTCCTTGGAGAAGTTCGTGCGGAGGATGGCTGAATCCCCGTCGGCGTCCAGATAGATCGCGGTGATCGGCGGCACCTTCAGATCGGAGGGGGTCATACCCTCGTTCAGGATGAACTTGGCATCGGATCCTATGTCCATGGCATCGTCACCCGAGAACCTGACGTATCCTGCGGACTTCCCGTCCATAGTGTAGAGGAAGCAGATGTATGCATTCCCTGTGTCCACGGCGCTGCTCCTGTCCAGAACGGAGTACCTCACGAGGTAGGCGGAACCGTTCAGGTTCAGGGGGAAGATGTTGGCCTCGCACTGGTACTGTCCGTCATCGTGGTATGTCTGCTCGAATGTGTTAAATCAAAACGCTCTGCATTTATACCGCCGAGCTTATAATTATGAGGTTTCCGTTTTCAGCCTTTGGGCAAATATACGTT
>CALYUZ010000129.1 GCA_945492685.1 uncultured Methanomassiliicoccaceae archaeon
TGCAAGGGTAGTCAAGCATGGCCAACGACGCTAGCTTGAGGGGCTAGTCCTTAGTGGTCCGTGGGTTCAAATCCCATCCCTTGCACCATTACTTCTCCATTCAGTTCTTCATCATCATTATCCGTCGACGATCCATTTATCGGTCACGGTCGTGGCAATCGCCGTCATCTCATTCTCCTATCCGATCCTCTCAACGATATCCATGAGATCCAACAATGGATTCGGGATCATCGGGACAAACGGCACGGGAAGAATGTGAGGAATACGCAAATGGACCCGTTTCCTCCTGCGGAACATCTTCTACGGTATCGATGTCTGCGAGACGATCCTGACCCTCGATAGGATGCACCTGATCATGACGATGTTCGCAAGACCGGACTTTCCCTGAAGAAGGTGATATCGGCAAGATCACCTTCTCCAGAAGATACTGGTACAGCCATCCGATGGAGAACAGGATACATCGACTCACTGGAGAAACTGTCATACGGTGACGTGATGCTCTCTGGAAGTAGCTACGGACAACGCTTCGGCATACACCGAGAACCTTTCGGGAAGAATGTGAATGAGGGGTCTCCCCCTCGGTTTCAGATCGTCAGCGACGGTACCATGGCCATCGCGACTATGTAGACAGCGTACATCGCCAGCAGTATGACTCCCATGGGACGGTCTATCCTGTTCCTGAAACGGATCATCAGGAACATCACCGCGGAAAAAACCAGCATCATGGGCAGATGGAATGTCAGCATGCTGTCCGCAATCGGGATATCAGTGAGCAGGGATCCGACTCCCAGCACGAAGAACGCGTTGAAGATATTGCTCCCCACTATGTTGCTGACCGCGAGGTCCGCCTCGCCCTTGTGAGCGGCCATGACGGAGATGCACAGCTCCGGGAGGGATGTACCGATTGCCACGACGATGAGTCCGATCAACATATCGGAGACACCGACCATCCTCGCGAGCTCCTTCGCACCTCCGATGAAGAACTGTGCTCCGAAGTACAGCAGGACGAGACCGACGACGACCAACACTATCAGCATGGGCATGCTCTTCATGAACGACGGACCGTCATCCTCATCCGCATCCGCGGTGTAGGCCTCCTGACCCTCCTTGTCGTCCTTCTTGAGCCGGTACACTGCGAAGACGAACACGAAAAGGGCGCAGAACAGCATCAGCCCCTCGAGGAACCCGATCATGCCCGTCATAGCCATCGCCGTGACCATGATGGCCGAGAGCATCATCACCGCGAGCTCGAACCTCATGCTCTTGTACTTGGCTGCGAGGGGACCCACCACGGCGGCCAGACCTATAGCCAATCCTATGTTGGCGATGTTGCTGCCCACCACGTTCCCTATGATGATCTGCGGGGTGTCCCCGCTGACAATGGATGTTATGCACTCCGGTGCCGATGATCCGAAGGCCAGGACCGTGAGTCCAATGACGAAGGGTGCCACACCCAGACGGAGGGCTATACCCTTAGCCCCTTTGACCATCCAGTCGGAGCCGAAATACAGCATCACGATTCCTATCGGGATGCCGAGCAGTATCCAATCCATGTTCCCACCTTACCATTATAGTATTTAGGAGTATCAAAAGACTCAACGGAAAGACATGGGTCCATCACAGGATGTACTCCAGGTGGCATACCCCGTTCCTGATGTCGAATCTGGACTCGGCACCGTTTATGAACGTCATCCTCGGAGCCTTGTGACCGACGTCGGCATCGAACACCATCGGCACTCCGTACTCGGAAAGCACATCCGTGACGACGTCCATGTAATCCGAACCCTCGTAGAACAACGGTCTTCCGAACACGAAACCGTTGACACCATCGAACCATCCGTCCTTGGACATGCCGGAGAGCATGGTACGTATGCGCGCCTCATCCATCTCGTAGGTCTCCATGTACCACACGGTCCCCTCCTTGGAATACAGGTCGTTGAACCTACGGGGTGAGGCTGTGGCCTTCCTGTGGAACCATTCCAGAACATCCATGCATCCTCCGATCAATCTGCCGGAGAACGTGGTGTCACCGCATGACGACCTCCACACGGTGGGTGCCGTGGGGTTCAGCGGTTCCAGACCCGTCACCCTGTCGGAGAATCCGACCTCGTGCGTCGGGAACGAGTCCTGCATCCTCCTGCTGCCGTTAAGGAACTCCAAGGATTCGGACACGCTCCTGTGCCACGGCTCCATCCCGAAATCACCGAAATTGCCCCCGTAAACGGTGGCGATGTCGTGCTCCGCGGTTATCTTGAACAGGAGGGTGGTGTTGTCGGAATACCCCTGTATCCACTTGGGGTACCTCTCCAGGAGGTCCCAGTCCATGTGCAGGAGCATCTCGAACTGATAGTCCCCTCCCTTAGCGGATATCACCGCACCCACATCCGGATCCTCCAGAAGCGAGTAGAGCTCCCTGACCCTCTGCTCCGCGGGGGCACTCCTGCCGGTCTCGTCGGCGGTGTACACATCGGGGGTCTCGACCACCCCATATCCCAAGGATGCCAGCTTCTCCTTCGCATGTTCGAAGCGTGCGATGTCCGTGGGCTCCGTCACGCCGAAGGACGGCGCCGTGACCCCTATTCTATCACCTTCTCTCAGGAAACGGGGTATGATCATGCATCCCCAATCTCTGCGAACCTACTTTATCCTACGCGACGATGACCCGCCCATGGCGATACTTTCCGACAAGGACATAGTCGAGAGCATGATGACGGGATATCTGGGAATCTCCGACTACCATGAAAGGGGACTCACACCCAACGGATACGACCTCCGCATTGCGGAGATCTCCGTGAGGGGCGATCCAGAGATCAAGAGGGAGGGGACCGTCACGATCCCTCCGAGGACGATGTTCTATGTATCCACCATCGAGAGGGTTAGGATGCCCTCCGACGTCTGTGCTCAGCTTTGGCTCAGGACCACGTGGATCAGGAAGGGCATCATCGGTGCCTTCGGGAAGATCGATGCCGGATTCGAGGGGACGCTGACCCTCGGAGCGTACAACGCCACCGACGACCCGGTGGAGCTCCCAATCGGCGAGAGGTTCTGCCAGATGGTCTTCGAGACACTGAACTCCGACACCATCAAGGACTACTCCCAGAGGAGCGGGAACTACCAGGGACAGACCGGGATCACACTGGAACCCGTCAGGAAGCCTTGACCTTCACCATCGGGATGTGGCAGGAGGGGACCTTCGGAAGCTCCTTGAGGTCCATCCGGAAAGACTCCACATCGAGGGTCTCCGTGACATGGTACCTCTTGGGGTGGAAGACGCGGGTCTCGTTGTCCACCCTCCCGATGTAAACCCTCTCCGAAACGGGGTCCATCCCCGGACCGGGACGATGGCTCCTGCATTCGTACAGGTAGGTACTCTTCCCCCGGTTAACCCTCACTATATAGGTCATACCTGTCCGTCATCTATACGGTATTTCACTTTTTTCATGGTTCCATCGGTTGTTCTGTAGTTACATTTAGAGGGCATTTCAACCCGCGTTTATTCAAAATGACACCTTTCAGACGGTTTCCTTTATATCACACATTGATAGAACACCGCCTCCGGGCAACAGAAACAGCCCAGGAGAACAGAGAAGAATGCCATTCGTCAAGTACATGCATGTCGAACGCATCGATTCGGATGATATATGGAATCCACTGCATTCAATCACGCTGCATGGAATCCACTGCATTCAATCAAGC
>CALYUZ010000130.1 GCA_945492685.1 uncultured Methanomassiliicoccaceae archaeon
AAGGGAGGCGTTTTGGGCCTCCTTTCACAAAGTCCTCCGTTCGGAGGCAAAATACGAAAAGGAGCTGAAATCTATGAAAATGAAATTCAAATTCCTGGGTGGAGCCGACATGGTCGGTCGCATGGGGATGACCATGGAGGGAGACGGAATGACCGTGCTCGTGGAGTACGGGCTCAGTCCCACCAAGCCTCCGGAGTTCCCCCTCCCCGCACCGCACATCGACTACGCGTTCCTCACCCACGCACACCTCGACCACTGCGGAATGATCCCCCAGGTCTGCGGAAGGAACAGGTGCGACCTCTTCACCACGCCCCTGTCCGCCGAGATTGCGGAGCTCATGATGTACGACACCCTCAAGATCGCCAAGGCGGAGAACTACGTCCAGCCCTACACATCCGGCGACATCGAGAGGACCATGAAGGCCGTCGTTCCCATGACCTACAACGACGAGATCAGCATCAACCACGTGGACGTGAAGATGCTCGACGCCGGACACATCCCCGGAGCGGCCATGTTCGAGTTCCAGAAGGACGTCACCACCATCTACTCCGGCGACATCCACACCGAGGCTCAGAGGCTCGTCGGAGGCGCCAAGCCCCACGACTGCACCAACCTGTTCATCGAGGGTACCTATGGAGGACGCCTCCACCCCGCCAGGAAGGACACTGAGAAGGAGTTCATCGCCAAGATCGAGGAGGTCATCGACCGCGGAGGGACCGTGCTCATCCCCTGCTTCGCAGTCGGGAGGACCCAGGAGATCATGCTCCTCCTGAGGAACCTGGGCTACGAGATGTGGGTGGACGGAATGGGAAGGTCCGTGACCCGCCTGTTCCTGGACTACCCCGAGTACATCAAGGACGTCAAGCACCTGAAGGCCGCGAGGAGGAAGTTCAACGAGGTCAGGAGCGGAAACTCCAGGGATGCCGCCAAGAAGGGGGACATCATCGTCACCACCGGCGGAATGCTCGACGGAGGGCCCGTCCTCGGATACCTCAACTACCTCAAGGACGACCCCAAGAGCGCCATCCTCCTGGTCGGATACCAGGCCGAGGACACCAACGGAAGGCTCCTCATGGAGGAGGGCTGCGTGAAGATCGACGGCGAGGTCCACAAGGTCCAGTGCGAACTGCAGAAGTACGACTTCTCCGCCCACGCCGACCACAAGCAGATCGTCGATTTCATCAAGGCATGCGATCCCGAGAACGTCATCATGATGCACTCGGAGACCCGTGACCTGTTCCTGCCCGATCTGCAGGACTACAACGTCATCCTCCCCGAGACCGGGAAGGAGTTCGAGCTGGAGGTCTGAGGCATGGACCTCTCCGCCTACCTCGGAGCGGATGTGGGAAGGGGTGACCTGACCACTGAGCTCACCGTCCCCGACACAGAGGGCTCGGCGTACATCACCGTCGAGGAGGACTGCGTCGTGGCGGGAATGGAGGAGGCGGAGACCATCTTCGGACTCGTCGGTGCGAAGGCGGGATGTCTGGTCAGGGACGGGGACCGCGTGAAGGCGGGAACCCGCGTGATGGACATCTCCGGCCCCCTCAGGGGATTGATCACCGCCGAGAGGACCGCACTCAACTTTTTGATGCACATGAGCGGCGTGGCGACCGTCACATCCGAGGCCGTGGAGGCCGTTGACGGGAAGGTCATCATCGCCGCCACCAGGAAGACCACCCCCGGTTTCGGGGACTTCCAGAAGAAGGCTGTCGCCCTTGGAGGAGGAGACCCCCACAGGTACGCCCTCGACAGCATGATCATGGTCAAGGACAACCACATCGCAGCCTGCGGATCCGTCAGGGAGGCTATGGAGAGGGTGTCGAAGGCATCCTTCGCCATCAAGGTGGAGATAGAGGTGCAGAACATCGACGACGCCGTGACAGCGGCTGAGATGGGTGCCGACATCATCATGGCCGACAACATGGGCCCGGAGGAGACGGGTGAGCTCCGCGACCGTGTGAAGGGCATCAACCCCCGCGTGCTGGTGGAGGCATCCGGGAACATGGACCTGAAGAAACTCAAGGCCTATGCGGGAAAGGCGGACATCATCTCCATGGGATGCCTGACCCACTCCGCGAGATCGATCCAGTTCTCGATGGACGTGTGCTGAGGGGACTATCGTCCCCCTGTCACCCGGCTCCGACATCCTGTTTTTATCAAAATACCGTCATTCCATCACCGTTATCCACGGAAGGTGGGAAGGATAAACGATTCCACATACGATGACCTTGTTCTGATGATGCTCTATGCAAAATCATGGGAGGAGAAGTACTCCCAAGGATACCGTTCCAGCTGGAAAGGGTTCGACTTCGACTCCCTGAACAGACTCGAGGCCAAAGAGCTAATCACAGGGAACCACAGGAACAAATCCACAGCATTGACCCCCGAAGGGGTCGAGAAGGCGAAGGAACTGCTCAGAAGATACGGTTTCGAGTAAAACTATATCCGAGTACGGTGTTGGACGGATTATGTCACTCAACCTCGACGACTACGTCTGCGAATACTGCGGCAAACCCTGCAAGAACATCGTCTATGCCGCTTTCGTCTGCGATGATGTCGAATGCCTCGAGAAGGCCAGGATCGACCGCGGCGGGCCCGGCGGACACATGAAGAGGAAGGCCGAGGGAAGACCTATCATCCCCGGAGAGCTCGAGCCCATGGTGGAAGAGAGCAAGAAAGTCTGATCGATACGAGGCATAAATGACCGGCAAGTTCCAGGTTTGAAACCTACCGACCTACCCTTGATCGTCAAGAGCCAAAAAGTTGCGTGAATATACGCTGAACCGTAGAATCTTATAAAATGGACCCCGGGAAAGCCGGGGTCCGTTTGAATCGTTTACTCAGTGCCTGAAGACACGGCATCCGGTGAAGACCATGGCCATTCCGTGCTCGTTGGCGGCATCGATGACCTCCTGGTCCCTGATGCTTCCTCCGGGCTGGATGATGGCGGTGACACCTGCGCTCGCGGCCTCATCGACACCGTCCCTGAAGGGGAAGAAGGCATCAGATGCCATGACGCAGCCCTCGGTGGGCTCGTTGGCCTTCATCGTCGCGATCTTGGCGGAATCCACACGGCTCATCTGACCGGCTCCGATTCCGACCGCGCGCTCTCCCCTGACGTACACGACGGCATTGGATGTGACGTGCTTGGCGAGCTTCCATGCGAACAGGAGCGAGTGGATCTCCTCCTCGGTGGGGGCCCTGTTGGTGACGACCTTGAGGTTTGCGGGGTCGATGACGACGTCCTCATCGGTCTGGACGAGCATTCCGCCCTGGACCTTCTTCATCTTGTACTCCCTGTGCCTGTAGGCGGGTCCGATGGGTGCGTTGGTCCTGAGGAGACGGATGTTCTTCTTGACCTCCATGATCTCCACGGCCCCCTCATCGTATCCGGGGCAGATGACGGCCTCGACGAAGTGCTGGGAGATCTCCTTGGCGACCTCGACGGTACAGTTCCTGTTGAGGCAGATGACGCATCCGAACGCGGAGAGGGGATCCACGTTGTATGCGGTCATGAAGGCATCGTAGATGTTGTCCTCGGAGGCGAGTCCGCAGGGGTTGGTGTGCTTCATGACGACGGCTGTGGGCTTCTCGAAGTCCATGCAGATGTCCAGAGCCTTGTCCAGGTCCAGGATGTTGTTGTAGGACAGCTGCTTCCCGTGGTCCAGGAGCTCTGCGTTGGC
>CALYUZ010000131.1 GCA_945492685.1 uncultured Methanomassiliicoccaceae archaeon
GGGTGAAACGTCCGTATCCGGTGGTTCCGATGGCCTCGATCTGCTTCATCTCGATGCCGGCCATCTCCATGGCGGCGTTGAGGACCTGGGTGGCGGATGCGACGACGTCTCCGGACGGGGTCCATGCCTTACCGATGATCTTGTTGTTCTCCATGATGACGGCCTTGGTGGTGGAGGATCCGGAGTCCAGTCCTGCTGTGATACCGGTCTGCCTCTCCCTTGCCAGGAGCTCCTTCCTGGTGACGATGGTGACCAACGCCTCCATCCTTGTCAGGAGCTGGGATGCCTTGAGCCTCTCGGTGAAGGAGTATGTGACCACGGGGAGCCTTGTGTTCTCCTGGATGAACCTCCTGAGCTCGTTCCTGACCAGTGCGGCCTCTGCGCACCTGAAGCAGGTGGTGATGAACACGGCGTCCGCATCGTACTTTCCGTCGGCGAGCTGGACGGCCCTTGCGATCATGAGCTTGAGCTGGGGTGACCTGGGGTTGAATCCGAACCTCTTCACGGCCACGTCGATGTCCGCTGCGGACACATCGGGGTAGACGATCTTGGCCCCGACGGACCTGGCGGCCTTCTCGATCTCGTACTGGACACTGCTGTACTCGGTTCCGCACGAGAGCTGTGCGATCTTGATTGTCATTTCAATGCCTCCAGGAACTCCTTGGTCTGGGCGACGAAGTTGGTTGCCTCCTCGTCACTCTCGGGATATGTGACGTTGAGGGTGGGGATGCCGCGCCTCTTGATCAGGTACTTCACCATCAGGTTGGAACGCTCGCATCCGACGCATCCGAAGCTGTAGGGGCAATCGTCCATGACGATGGCCGCGTCGGCCTCCTCGATCATGGGGCCCCAGAGGGCCATCCTTCCCCTGATACCGGACGGGACCTCGACTCCCGCGTACTTGAGTCCTTTGACAACATCGTCAAGCGTGACGTTCATGGGGGGCATGTCAACCTCAAGGTTGTCCACCCTCTCCTGAATGGCCGCCATCGTGCTGAGGGGCTCGTGTCCGAACCTCTCGACGAGATCGAACAGCACCAGGCTGTTCGGCGGATCTATGAAGACCTTCATCAGTGCACCTCGCATATCTTCTTGAAATCGTTTACGGGAATGCGTTTCTTCTCCTGGGGAGGCACGTACTTCGCCCCCTCCTCTACCTTCTCGAGACCGTACTGGATCTTGGAGAGGAGCTGCCACTCCTCCTCCAGCTGTGCGAATCCGGGCCTCGTTCCGTGCTGTGCACGGCATCTCCTGGGGTCGCTGCAGGGGTATGCCCTGATCTTGGTGAACACCTCGTTGCGGTAGTTCTCCCTGACCTTGTCCCTTATCTCCAGCACAAGTGACCTGGGGCCCTCCACGAGGCACCCGTAGCAGGTCTCCTTCACGATGGCCTCCTTCCCGAAAGCGTGGATCATACGGACCAGCTGGTCGGGGGTCAGCATCGACCTGGGGGAGATCATGAACAGTCTCGTCTCCCTCTCCTCGCTCATAGTTCCTCCTCCGTGATGTACACGACGTCCTCCTCCTGCAGGCCGTTCATGAGCCTGTCGAGGTCGTCGACGAACTTTCCGATGATGTTTGTACCGTAGGGCTCCTCTCCGGTGGGTCCGAAGTCCTTGCTGTCCTCCAGCCTGATACCGATGAGTCCGTGGTGGGGCCTGGCCTGGTTGGTCAGACCGATGTCCCCGCGCTTGACCTTCTTGAAGGGGTCCTGGGGATACAGGTTCTTCCCGCGCATCTCGTCACCGTAGAAGGTGACCATGGGGAGACCCTCGAAGGTGAACTGGACCTTGATGGATCCCACGGGCTTGTGGCTGAGTCCTGTGACCTTCTTGAAGTAATGGAGACTGACCGGGTCCTTGTCGGACAGCTTGATCCTGAAGACGCGGTCCTTGGGGACTCCGAACGTCTCGACCTCGCCGGCCCTGAGGGCTGTCATGGTGTGCTCCGGGCTCTGCTCCACGATGATCGCATCATCGCTTGTGTCCCCGGTCCTGACCTGCTTGACGCCCCTGGACTCGAGGAACTCGCTTCCCGCCTTCTGGGTCATTCCGACGGAGAGCAGACGGGCAGGGTTGGTGGTGACCGTGAACTCCTCGCCGGCCTGGACGTTGTTCAGGATGGCCATTCCGGTGGCGATCTGTCCCGCGATGTTGATGGCGGGGGTCAGCTGCCTGCGGTCCTTGTAGATGTAGAGACGTCCGGTTCCCAGACCCTCGTTCCTCACCGCGACGGAACCCTTGTCCCTGGTCTTGGTGTCCTCCACGGGGATCTTGACATCGAGGTCCTCGGAGCATGAGACGAAGCTTCCGGTGGTCTCGGTGGCCTTCATGGTCCCGGTGGACGAGAGTACGAGGACGTGCTCCGCGGACTCGGGCGATGCCTCGTCCAGGTCGATGGAGACGTTGGTGTCGATCTTGTAGCCCTCCTCCATCTTCATGGTGAGGTCCCTGGTGACGACGACGTTCTCGGTGCTGGTCTCGGACATCATGGGGCGGACGGATGTGATCCTGTCGCCCTCCTTGAGCAGACCGAGGATGTGCCTTCCCACGGTGATCCTTCCGATCAGGGCCTTTCCGGCTCCGTAGGATCCGGTGTGGTTGTCCCTGGCGATCATGATGTAGGTGGTGTGGTTGTCGAATCCTCCCAGGGAGAAGAAGCAGTCGTACATCTTGTAGAGGTACGAGCCCCTGTCCACGGGGAGATCGGTGGGGAACGATCCGAATGCGGCGATGTTGTGGGTGACCCACCTGGCGTTGACACCGTCGGACATGTTCGCCATGACCTGGTTCCTCCACAGGTCCGCCTCAGGGGACCCGTTGAGGTGCATGACCATGGTTCCGCGCTCGGTCTGGATCTCGAAATCGTTGGTCTCCTTGACCACCTTCTCCTCGGAGAGGTGGACGGAGATGGGTGTGCCCTTGACGTAGGGCTCGCCGGAGATCGCCGTCTTGAGGGTGGAACCCGCCCTGACGCTCTTCTCCTTTCCGTTGACGATGATCTTCATTTCCTCTCCTCCGGGAGCATGGACTGTACCTTGGAGACGATCTCGTCCAGCTTGTCCTGGCTGCAGGTGACTCCCCTGACGACGCCGGTGACGATGTGGACAATCTCACCCTTTGTCTGGATCTTGTCCTCCGGCGGCATGACCACGGAGGTCTTGATGCCCACCGCGGCGAAGTCCTCGTAGTCCACGGGGCACTGCGCGACGATGATCGCCGGGATGTTCACGTTCCTGAGGATGAGCCTCGCCTTGTAGACGATGTGCATGCGCACGTTCCCCAGGTGGATAAGCGCGACCTTGTACTGCTGGATCCTCTCGACCTCGATGGGATCGAGTCCGAAGTAGGAACCAGTGGTCATGTCCGGTGCGTCGGCGGGAACTCCAGAACCCGCGTTGACGACCAGGACGCTCGTGTCGATCCCCTCCTCGCGGAGTGCGTAGGTGATCTCGCACACGGGTTTGGTGATGTGCCTCCTTCCGGGCCCCATGGCCACGGCGACGACATCCCTCCCGGACTCGGAGATGGTCGCCCTCTGGGCGAGTCCTCCTCCGACACCGAGACCCATCGATTCCCTGCACTCCACGCACCTGAGATGCCTGCCCACCTTCCGCTCCAATTCTCTTCACCTTCCGGGACGGCCTCCATACCGAACTCCCCACGCACCTCCTCCG
>CALYUZ010000132.1 GCA_945492685.1 uncultured Methanomassiliicoccaceae archaeon
ACAACCCTCCATGACATCCGGGAACGGACGTACGGTCCTCTCGAAGGCGACCCTCCTGTACGTGTCCTCGACTATGTCGTCGAGGATGGTCCCTGTCGTCATCAGAACGACCTCGTGAGCCTGATGTACTCCTTCAGGCAGGACAGTGCCTTTCCGGAGTCTATCGCTTCCCTCGCCATGTCGATACCCTCGGCGATGCTCCTAGCCTTTCCGCATGTGTAGAGTCCCGCACCGGCGTTTATCAGGACGGCATCGCGCTTCGTCCCATTTTCCTCTCCGGAGAGGATGGAACGGGTGATCGCCGCATTCTCCTGGGGTCCGCCTCCGACCAGGTCCTCGTGCCTTCCCCTGTGGAGACCGAACTGCTCCGGTGAGATGACGTATTCCCTGAACTCTCCATTCCTGAGCTCGCAGCAGATTGTCTCGTCGCAGACGGATATCTCGTCGAGTCCGTCGCGTCCGTAGACCACCAGGGCGTTCCTGACGCCCATCTTCTGCAGGACCTCGGCCATGGGTTTGACCATCGACTCCACGTACACTCCTGAAAGCTGGTTCCTGGCGAATGCGGGGTTCGTCAGGGGTCCGAGGATGTTGAACACGGTCCTGATCCCGATCTCCTTCCTGACGGGTGCCACGTACTTCATCGATGTGTGGTACTTCTGGGCGAACATGAAGCAGAACCCGCACTTGTCCAGGACCTCCGCGGACTGCTCCGGCTCCAGGTCGAGTCTGGCCCCCAGGGCCTCGAGGACATCGGCGGCACCGCATTTGCTGCTGGCCGCCCTGTTCCCGTGCTTCGCCACTGGGACACCGCATGATGCCACGACGAACGCGGATGTGGTCGAGATGTTGAATGATCCGGACCTGTCCCCTCCTGTCCCGACGATCTCCAACGCATCTTCGTGGTCGCCGGGGAGTTTCAGTGCATGGTTCCTCATCTCCGTGGCGGATCCCGCGATCTCGTCCACGGTCTCACCCTTTGTGGCAAGCGCCGTGAGGTAACATGATATGGTCACGGGGGTGCACTCCCCGTTCATTATGGAGTCCATGACGCTGGCGGACTCATCGAAGCTCAGGTTCTCCCTGTGGGAGAGTTTCACGACTGCCTCTGATATGGATGTCATATCCTCACCTCCATGAAGTTGGCTATGATGGTCCTCCCCTCGGGGGTCAGGACCGATTCGGGGTGGAACTGGAGACCGAAGACCTTCCTCTCCTGGTCCTCCACCGCCATTATGTCCCCGCTGTCGGTGACGGATGTGACCTTCAGCTGGGGAGGGATCGTCTTCGGATCGGCCGCCAGGGAATGGTATCTGGCGACGATGGTCTTAGGGCCCATGCCCCTGAACTGGGGACTCTCGTTGTCCAAGGAGACCTCGGAGCTCTTTCCGTGCATCAGCTTCTCCGCATAGGTGACGGTGGCACCGTATGCGACGCAGATGGCCTGGTGTCCGAGGCATACTCCGAGAATGGGTATCCTTCCTGCGGCCTTCCTGACGAGGTCGACGCAGATCCCCGCATCCTCGGGCTTCCCGGGGCCGGGTGATATCACTATCCTCTCGGGATTCAGGTCGATGATCTGCTCCGGTGTGAGCTCGTCGTTCCTGACGACCCTGATGTCCGGGTCCAGGGAACCGATCAGCTGATACAGGTTGTAGGAGAAGCTGTCGTAGTTGTCCACGAGGAGGGTGCTCATTCCAATCCCTCCGCCGCGGTCTTTACGGCCTCGGTCACTGCCTTGGCCTTGTTTATGCACTCCCTGTACTCGTTGGCGGGTACGCTGTCGGCGACGATCCCGGCACCCGATCTCACGAACACCTTGCCCTTCTTCCTGTAGGCTATCCTGATCGCGATGCAGGTGTCCATGTTCCCGGTGAGGTCGATGTATCCGATGGCACCGCCGTAGATCCCGCGCTTGCAGTTCTCGAGCTCATCGATTATCTGACAGGCCCTGAGCTTGGGTGCTCCGGACAGTGTTCCTGCGGGAAGGACGGCCTCGATCGCATCGACGGCATCTTTATCGTCCCTGATCTCCCCGCGGACGGTGGAGCCGATGTGCATCACATGGGAGAACCTCTCGATCTCCATGTACTTCTCGACCTCCACGGTTCCGAACTTGGAGATCTTGCCTATGTCGTTCCTACCAAGGTCCACCAGCATGTTGTGCTCCGCGAGCTCCTTCTCGTCGGATAGGAGCTCCTTTTCGAGCTTTTTATCCTCCTCGTCGGTCTTCCCGCGGGGTCTGGTCCCTGCAAGGGGGAACGTGTGGAGGACTCCGTCGACCAGTTTCACAAGGGTCTCGGGGGATGCTCCAGCGACCTCTATGTCGCTTCCGGAGAAGTAGAACATGTAGGGCGAGGGGTTGGTGGTCCTCAGGACCCTGTAGACATCCATCAGACTTCCCTCGAAATCCGCCTCCAGACGGTTGGACAGCACGACCTGGAAGATGTCCCCCTCCCTGATGTGGTCCTTGGCCTTTTCCACCATCTCGGAGTACTGCTTCTCGGAGAACATGGCCCTGAAGTCCGACCTGAGGGTGGCGGGAACATGCTCCGCAGGCTCTCCCCTCTTTATGATATCTATAATACGCTCCACCTCGGCCGTGGCCTTGGCGTAGCTGCGGTCGATGTCCTCGTAGCAGGCGTGGGTGATCACCGTTATGGTCTGCTTGAAGTTGTCGAAGACGATGACCTTGTCGAACAGCATCAGGTCCACGTCCTTGAAGTCCTCGTCATCCTCTGCATTGATCTTGAGTGAGGGCTCGGTGTACTTGATGTAGTCATAGGAGAAGTATCCGACCAGGCCTCCGGTGAACGGGGGCAGGTAGTCGAGCCTGGGGCTCCTGTACCTTCTAACTATGTCCTTTATCACCGAGGAGGGGTCCTCGCAGTCGAACATCCTTGTTATGCCCTTCTCGGTCATGGTCACGAATCCGTCCTCGCACACGAACTCCAGAACGGGCTCGAACCCGAGGATCGTGTACCTTCCCCATCTCTGCTTGTCCTCGATGCTCTCGAGTATGTAGCAGTGGTTGTCGACCCTCATCAGCGCCTTCAGCACCTCTATCGGTGTCCTGACGTCGGCCAATATCGTACGGGATACGGGAATTGTTCTGAATCCCTCTTGACCAGGTCTCTTGATTCTTCGATCGTTGGGCGGTACATTTCGATCACTTCGTGTTCTTGTTAGTTGCACATAACCGCAGTGTGGTATATAATGTATTTTATTGTTGTGTAGTGTATACTTTTGTACAAATATATGAACGGGATCTTTGAACGGCGTTAGACCAATAAAACACAGAAGGCATCCACATCTGTGGTGCGGGTCTGAAAGATTTAGGTGGCGTTTTTACAAATTACGGGTTAACGGAGCTCGACTAACTTCGTTCCTGCAAGCTTTTATTACGGACTTATTGGATTATATCTCCAACATCTAGAAGTCGCCAGAATGTAAGTCTTAAATAACGGACTCCCATCCTTCTGTCCGCGACCTTCGGGATGCGTTTCAGCGACCTTAGGGTCATGGGGGAGAATAATGGAAGTAACAGAGTGGTTAGGAAGTGACAATCAGCTTGGAATGGACATCTGGACCAAGAAGTATTGTCATGACGGTGAGACCTTCGACCAGTGGCTCGACCGTATCAGCGGCGGGGATGCCGACATCA
>CALYUZ010000133.1 GCA_945492685.1 uncultured Methanomassiliicoccaceae archaeon
GTCCATGTAGATGCCCAACCTCTTCCTGACGGTGGGGAAGTCCTGCCTGACCGATTCGATGTCCATGTGCCCCCTATCCCAATCGGATGTTTATAAAACCGTCCATCGCACCGTTCTTATACCCACTCAATGTTGAGAGACCCATGGTATCATTGAAGACGGAGGTCGGCGGCGTCATCCTGGAGAGACCGGGCATGGTCGCATCCGGCATCATGGACGAGACGGGCCCATCCATGGTCCGCATGCTAGAGAACGGTGCAGGGGCGGTCGTCACCAAATCCGTTGGACTCACACCCAACGCCGGACATGCCAACCCCTGCTTCATGGAGGTCACATCCGGATACGTCAACGCCATGGGACTCCCCAACCCCGGTATCGAGCTGTTCAAGGAGGAGATGGATGTCGCTGTTCCCAAAGGGAAGATCGTCGGATCCGTCTACGGGGCCACACCCGAGGACTTCTCTTCGCTTGCAGGGAGGATGGAGGACTACGGCGCATGCGCTGTGGAGCTCAACCTGTCATGTCCCCACGCGAAGGGATACGGGATGGAGGTCGGAACCGATCCCGCGATGGTGAAGGCGATCGTGTCCTCAGTGAAGGATGCGGTCTCCATACCCGTGTGGGCGAAACTCACACCCAACACCCACATCCTCGCCGACATCGGAAGGGCGGTGCAGGACGCGGGAGGGGACGCGGTCGTCGCCATTAACACACTCAAGGCCATGGTGATATCACCCGAGTTCGCAAGACCCGTTCTGAGCAACAAGTTCGGCGGATTGTCCGGTGCTGCCGTGAAACCCGTCGGTGTCAGGGCGATATATGACCTGAGGACGGTCCTGGACATACCGCTCATCGGAGTCGGTGGTATCTCGGATTGGAGGGATGCGGCGGAGTACATCATGGCCGGAGCATCCGCATTCCAGGTGGGAAGCGCCATCGGGACCGTCGGTATCGATGTGTTCGACAGGATAAACAAGGGGTTGGAGCAGTTCATGTCCGATTACGGTTACTCATCAATCTCATCGATGGTAGGTGTCGCCCATGAGTGATGTCGTCACCATCAAGAACGTCATAGAGGAGGCGTACGACACCAAGACGTTCGTCTTCGACTGGGATGCCGAGGCTAGGCCCGGACAGTTCATCATGATATGGGTCCCCGGCATCGACGAGATCCCCATGTCCATCTCCGGGATATCGGAGAATACGAAGAGCGTCACCGTCAAGGCGATCGGTGAGGCCACCAGGAAGATCCACGAGCTTGTTCCCGGAGACCGCATGAGGATCAGGGGGCCCTACGGTAACGGATTCGACCTGGACTGCGGGGAGAAGCTGATCATCGGAGGAGGTGTGGGTACCGCCGCCATCATGCCCGCTGTCAAAGCGACAGGTGCGGACACCATCATCGCCGCCCGTTCCGACAAGGATGTCATAATGGAGGACATCGCATCCGCCAGTGCGGAGAACGTCTGGATCGCCACCGACGACGGCAGCCTGGGATTCCACGGCAACGCCGTCCAGCTGATGAAGGAGAAGGTGGCGCAGAAGCACTACGACTGCGTCCTGGCCTGCGGACCGGAGGTCATGCTGTACTTCACATACAAGGCATGCGAGGAGCTCGGACTGAGATGCCAGCTCTCCATGGAGAGGTACATGAAATGCGGTGCCGGAGTGTGCGGATGCTGCGTCATGGACGACTCCAGGATCTGCAGGGACGGACCGGTCTTCGACAACGAGAAGATCGCGAAGCTCACGGAGTTCGGCGTCTCCAAGAGGGACGAGTGCGGACGTAC
The DNA here is from genome assembly GCA_945492685.1 of uncultured Methanomassiliicoccaceae archaeon. Classification (GTDB taxonomy): domain Archaea; phylum Thermoplasmatota; class Thermoplasmata; order Methanomassiliicoccales; family Methanomethylophilaceae; genus Methanoprimaticola. The sequence goes on from CALYUZ010000133.1 coordinate 1,791, forward strand.
CGTCAAGTTCAGGTGATTGGGGATGGTTCAGGCGGACCACATAGCGGTGACCCACGGAAGCCTCACGGTGGACGTGCCCCGCAACATCTTCAAGGGTCCGGAATGCACCCTCGACGAGGTGGCCGCCGAACCGTTCCGCAGACTCGTCCGCGACAGGTATCCCTGGGTGAGCGAGAACTCCGTGGACGTCCTCCTCAGGAAGGCTCGTCTGGAGATGATCCGCATCAGGGACGAGGAATCCAAGGGTAAGGAGCACAGCAGGGTGCTGGCATCGGAAGGGAGGCTGGACGAGGCCATCAGGCACATGCAGCTCCATCTCGAACTCGACCCCGACGATGCGGACTCGTGGTACGAGCTGGGGAACCTCCTGTGCAAGGCGGGAAGGGCCTCGGAAGGATACAAAGCGTTCAACAGGGGCAGGAAGGCGTTCAAGACCTCCCAAAGAGATCGTTGATCGCATCCACCACCTCGGGCACGGTGGCGCCCCATGGGACACGGACGATGTTCCCATCTATCTCGTGCCCGTTCTTCACCTTGCAGCACTTCACGATGGTCTTCACATCGGGATCCGTGAAATCCGCGGGACAGACGTTGATGAAGGGAACATCCGAACGGTACAGGGATGTGTAGATCCTCTTTGACAGGTGACATCCGATAAGTGTGACCTCATGGTCCACCTCGGGGGCATCGTCCAGGAAGTAGAACGGGATGTCGGCCTCCAGATGCGAGACCCTGCAGGGGAACATGACCGCCTCCGTCCCCACTTCGGATACCTTGTCTGCCATGTCGATTATCCTCTCCTCCTTGATTATGGGATGATCGATGAATCCCGATGCCAGTGCCATGTCCACCAGTACACCGAGCTTGGAAGGCGACGGGGGGACGTTGTCCACGACCATCAGCCTCTGCGGTTCCAGGTCCTTTATGAAATTGATATGGGAGAACATCCCGCGCATGACCACGCATTTCCCGGGATACATGGATTGGAGCTTGGCCAATGCAGGGGTGTTCAGAACGTCGAGCTCCGGATCCTCATGATAGACGGTCTCATCCGGGAGGGAGACTATGTCATATGACTCCAGTCTCCTGAAAAGGTCCTTACCGGATTCCTTGTGGAGCTCCAGCACCGCATATTGGTCGCCGTGATGCAGGACGAGGAACTCCGTACGTACGTATGCCGTCCAGCCGTCCATCAGACGGGCTATGGAATCCCCGTCAATGTCGAAATCCACATCGCGCATCGACACATCCTTGCAGTGCATGTCCGACAATCCTCCAACACCGCTATATCGCTTGGGGTCACCCTCACGGGGACGTATATCGGGTTTTTATTGTATTACGATAATACACGAGCAGATACAAGATGACTGATTCCAAGATCAGAAGGATTCATAACCAGAGCAAGGTCGGATTCGCCGTGGTCATCGTTATGGCGTTGGCGATAGCGGTCTTCGCGAGCCAATTGGTGATGACGGAGCTCAAGGATGCGGAGATTGACGAGGATGTGGACAACTTCCCTCCATTCGTATGGGTCACACCGGAGGAGATGAGAGCGGAGGCGATATCGACCGGGATCCAATATATGGGGGTCATAGCCCTGCTGTTCCTCGGATCGATCCTGTTCAAATCCATCTATCATGACAGAACACCGTTCACGAAGATGAACGTCAGATTATTGGCGCTGATCTCCCTGATCGAGACTGTGCTCGGCGTGGCGGAGCTGGCCCTGGTGCTCTCGTCGCCCTTGGAAGAATACACCGGATTCCTGTTGCTGATATCTATCGCTATAGTAGCCTACAGTATTTCCCTAATCTTCAAGTACGGATTGACCTTACAGATAGAATCAGACGAAACTC
>CALYUZ010000134.1 GCA_945492685.1 uncultured Methanomassiliicoccaceae archaeon
GATGTCGGACTCCCGGATGCCGAGGGAAGGGAGCAGATCTTCAAGATCCACCTGGCCCACATGAACGTGGATGAGAACATCTCCGCCAAGAAGCTCGCCGAGATGTGCGACGGAGTGTCCGGAGCCGAGATCAAGAGCATCTGCACAGAGGCGGGAATGCTCACGATCAGGGATGACCGCGACACGATCACCGAGAAGGACTTCCTCAAGGCGAAGGACAAGGTCCTCGAGGCCGGCAGGAACAAGACCAAGCCCGCACCGGCCTACATGTTCGGATAAACCCTATCACTTGCGGGGGTCCAGGCCCCCGCCCACTTTCTACCAGAATCTACTTCAAGGAACCAACGACGTGCCTGAATCGTGTTTTTAAAGAGGATTATGTCCGAGCCCATCACCTGTGAGCCCGGATTGGATTGATCACTCCCTCTCGTTGTCCTCTCCGCCGAAGAAAGCCAACTGGGATGCGGCGTAGATCTCCTCCAGACCGATGAAGTCCTGAGCAGAGACCGGACGTATCTCCCCGAAGACGCCCGTGTTCTCCATGGCCTTGAACAGCTCCATGCCGACGACGGTCTCGGGGTTCGAATCGGAATCCAGGAGGTCCCCGTAGAGGGCATCAGGATAGGTGTACCAGTCGAGCATCCTCTGTTCGTCATCCTCAGAAAGGGTGTCACACTTTGACAGGATGTTGATCATCGGGAGCTGCAGCCTGAACTGCACCAGCGCACCCAGTGTCATGGCGGAGATGAAACCGTTGGGAGACCTGCACAGGGACGGGTCGGACAGGTAGACGAGCAGCGAATCCTGCTGTCCGAAGGCCTTCACGGTGATATTGGACGACTCCCTGAAGGCGAACAGCTCCAGCTGTCCGGGGGTGTCCACGAGGACGTAATCGGTCTTGTACGTGGAGAGGACCTCCATCATCTTCCTGATGTTGACAGCCATGAGGTCCGCAGCGACGACCTGTGCACCGTTGGGTCCGAGGGAGTACTCCTGCATGACCTCGTCGAGGGAGATCCATTCCCTGATGTCGATGTCGGGCTCGTACGGGAGCGTGTCAGCACCGGGGTCCATGTTCACTATGATCGCATCGACACCCGCATCGTCCAGCCACTGCTTGTAAGCTCCGACCAATGTGCTCTTACCACTGCCTGCGGTACCCACGAAAAAAACGTTCTTCATACTACCAGACTCCTGGATGTGGGTAAGGGAAAACCAATATAATATGTGGGACGTAATCCTTCGCTCCATGAACTCAAGGAAAATCGGCTCCGCAGGATTCGGCATCGCCGCCCTCCTCGGTGCATTCATCTTTTCCGTGGCTTGGATCATCGCGGTCTGCGGCGACGCAAGCTGGGTGCTCGGGGAGAACACCATCTCCGACCTCGGTGTCTCCGACGTCCAGATCTCAGCGGACCTGTTCAAGTACGCGTGCATCATCACCGGCGTCCTGTTCGCAATCTTCGGTATCGGAAAGGCCATCTTCGAGAAGAAGGCCAACTGCGCCAGCGGTATCTTCACAATCATCGCCGCCCTCGCCCTGATCGCCGTCGGTGTCTACAACAAGGACTTCGGAAACGGAAACGCCCACCTCTTCGTGGCATACATATTCTTCCTCTTCACCGCTATCGCAGCTATCCTCTCCGGATACGGCGACTACCACGAGAAGAAGACCATCCCCACAGCCATCACCGTCGTTGCATTCGTCGTCGGACTGTTCGCATACGCTACCTGCAGTCTCGCCCTCGCAGAGGTCGTCATCGTCGTCTGCATCCTGATCTGGGCAGCCGCTCAGGGTGTCAAGCTCGCAATGGAGAAGGCTTAATTAAGCCAACCAGATTACGAGGTGGTAAAAATGGCAATGCCAAAGAAAATGGTCGCCGGCTCTGCCGTCGGTCTGTTCGGTGGAATCATCGCCCTCGCCGTCATGGCGGCGACATGGGATGGTACCCTGGACTGCATCGTCAAGGTCGGACTCGACATGCTTGTGTCCGTGTCCTTCTTCGCAGCCGCTGGAACCTTCATGAAATACAGCCCTGTCCAGGGATCCACGATGGTCGTTCTCTCCGCTCTCGCGGTCGCCTTCACCCTCGTCGCCCTGATCTACGGCGCAATGTCCATCGGATTCGGCCTCGTGCTGATCGTCCTCGGAATCGTCGCCATCCTGTGTGCCGCCTGCCCCACTGTCACCAGCTGGGTCGACGCCAACAGAAGGGTCTGAAACCACTAGGTCCGAAAGGACCTCCTTCCTTTTCTCATTCCCAATTCTACTATGTTCTGGTTGTAGGTACCAATAATCGGTACCTATTTATGGGTCGTAGAAAATCGATGCGACATGGACGAGAAGTACTCCTTCACACTGAGGAAACTGGCCCTCCTGGGGGCGATGGACGACTACATCGCCATATCCTCGAGGGAGCTTGGTGACGCACTTGAGATGAGTCAGCAGTCCGCTTCCAAAAGGATCCTGGAACTGCTGGATGAGAAGTACATCGTACGCGACCTCGGCGCCAGGAGACAGCGCATAAAGCTGACCCAGAAAGGTATAGATGAACTCAAGAAGGAGTACAACGAGTATCGCCGTATCTTCGAGCTCACCGACCACATCACCATCCATGGTACCGTCGAGTCCGGAATGGGAGAGGGCGGATACTACATCTGTCAGGAGGGGTACATGAACCAGTTCAAGTCCAAGCTCGGGTTCACACCCTTCGAGGGTACGCTCAACGTCCTGGTGGACCCCGAGGATGTGGGGAAGCTGGATGTGGTCCGCAGCATCGCGGGACACGTCATCAGCGGTTTCTCCTGCGACGGCAGGAGCTTCGGCGACGTCATCGCGTACAAGGCGAAGATCCGCAACATCGACTGCGCCATCGTGGTCCCCGAGAGGTCTCACTACGTGGACACGATAGAGATAATCTGTCAGTACCACCTCAGGAGGACCCTGAGCCTCAACGACGGCGACCGTGTCGACGTCAAGATAAACATGTGAGTCCCGTCGGGACCCATCTCGTTCTCACAAATATTGCGGGGGTTTTCCCCCGCGTTTATGGTTTTCAGAGTTTCTCGAGATACTTGATGACGGATTCGAAGATCGCCCTTCCGTCCCCTTCCTCGGAATCGTATCCGCGGGTCCAATCGGGATGGGTGAAACGGGTCATCACACGCTCGGGGTGGGGCATCATACCCATGACGTTCCCTGCGGGATTGCAGATACCCGCGATGTCCGAGGGGGATCCGTTGGGATTCCAGGGATACTCGGCATCGGAACCGTCGGGGCAGACGTACCTGAACACGATCTGATCGTTGTCCTCGAGCTTCTGGACGAAGTCAGGGTCCATGCTCATCAGCTTTCCCTCTGCGTGGGCGGAGGGAATGGTGAGCAAAGCCTTCTCGGGAACGTCGGAGGTGAAGATGCACTTGCCCCTGTTGTCGTTCCTGAGGACGGTCGGCCGGCACTCGAACCTTCCGGAGTCGTTGTTGTACAGTGCGGCGGTGGGCTGCTCGGACATGACCTCGTCGATCGCCGGAAGCAGACCCATCTCCACGAGGATCTGGAATCCGTTGCAGACACCGAGCACGGGCTTTCCGGACTCCACGAACCTCTTGACCTCGGATCCGATGGAGGATTTGATCCT
>CALYUZ010000135.1 GCA_945492685.1 uncultured Methanomassiliicoccaceae archaeon
AGGACGGGATCGAACCTCTCGGAGACCCATGACACGGCATCCGGACACAGTTCGCGCCTTGCCTCGAACACCTTTGATTCTGTCTTCCTGAAAACCGCTGCGACGATGGTGACGTCATCGGTGGCCTCGGAGCCCTCCATGAACATCCTGACATCGGAATGCAGGGAATCGACTATGGCTCCCGCATCGTTGTCATCAGATATCATCCCGGGGATGCGGTCCTCCCCGTAGAAGCATCCACCGTGATCAGCCTCGTTGACGCCGTCCGTGTATGCCAAAATGACGTCCCCGTCGGACAGGGTGGTCTTCGAGGATGTGTAGCGGTGGTCCATGAACCCCATCATTGGCCCCCTTCCCCCGTCCAATCTGGTGATATCACCCGAAAGACGAACGAACGGAGGCACATGACCTGCATTCACATACTCCAGTTCACCCGTATCCAGGTCCAATGAACCGATGAACGCCGTCACGAACATGCATGTGGGGTTGTCCTCGGATAACGATGAATTGGCGGAGGTCACCGCATCCTCCAATGCGGTCCCCGACATCATACGGTCCTTGATGGTGCTCTTGCATCTCATCATGTACAGTGCGGCGGGTATCCCCTTTCCCGACACATCCGCCACCACGATCCCGACCCTCCTGTCATCTATAGGGAAGAAATCGCAGAAATCACCCGCGATCTCCCTCGCAGGCTCCATCACGGAACGGATGGAGACACCCTTCATCCAGTCCAGGGACCTTCCGTCGGGTATGATCGACTGCTGGAGGCTCCTCGCCGTCTCCAACTCGGCATCCTTCCTCGCATAGGATATCACACCGGATATCCCGATGAACATCACCCTGATCATCACCACGAACGTCGCCGCCGTCATGATGCAGATGACGCTCGTGAGGCCGCTTCCGGAACCCTGCTCGAACAGCCACAGCATCAGACATCCCGTGATGCAGATGGCCATGAACACGGTGGCCGTCATGTAGGATCCCGCATATCCCCTGGATTCCCTGACGAACCTCCTGAGCTCGTCGTTCATACGGTTCTCCATCAACAATACGGTGATGGCACCGAATGCCACGGCGCACATCATGAGGTCCACGTACGTGTTCCCGGCGAAGTAGGAGTCTATGAGCTCCACCACTCCGAGGGAGATCATGCTGGAGCCCACTATGACCGCCACGTAATCGATGAGCGATACAGTGAGACGGCTGCGTACCTCCCCCTTGTACAACGTGAAAGCTGCCACAGCAATGGTGAGGGGCATGAACAGCATGTTGATCGACACCAGCGCACTGCCATCGAAGAGGTTGTAGTCCAGGTCCCCGAACACACCGGACATGGTCAGGATTGCCGGGATCAGAGGAACACCGACGATAACGACCCATCCTCCAATGGCTATCGAAACGGGATACCTACGCTCCAGCACCCTCCCCATCAGGAATCCCGTGAACGCCATCTGGATCAGATAGAACAGGATCCACAGGATCTCGAATGTGATGTCGTCCGGTTCAAGATACGGGATAAGCATGGGATCACACCTCCCTCGTTAGGGTCACGGACATGCCCACCTCGCCCATGGAACTACCGATGAACGTCATGTCCCCATCCACATCCATGGTACCGTCGAGATGTATGGTCTTCATCCCGGGCACGATGACAGCCGCGGACACATGGCATCCGTCGGATACGGGTGATATCAGGACCGCACATAGCACTCCGAGGCCCATGGTGTCCTCCATGACGATGATCGTTCCATCTGCAAGGGATCCGGTCACCTTCAACGCGTACCTGTCCTTCTGGAGGATCCCGCTCGAATCCACCATGGACACGTCTATGGTGTAGCGTTCACCCGTATCAGGGACATCATGGATCCTCCCCTCGGGATAATCGACCGTGAAAGACGATACGGCCACCGAGCCGTCGGAGTTCGTGAATGACCTGAACGTCAGTGTGTCGGAGGACATGGTGAAATCCACGACGTACCTCCTATCGGAATCATGGTATGTGGCCTTCCCGTACACGCATCCATCCGGATCTGCTCCCAGATATGCCATGTACAACGGGACCGTACGACCGTTTCCCAGGTCCATGAAGGCGAACACGAGTCCGCCGGACACGTCCGACACGAGTATGTCCGCAGGTGCGATGGACACGGTCTCCCCCGAGGAGAACAGAGTCCCTCCCAGACCGGTGGCGCCGTAGACCTCCGGGAACTCCGGTGGGTCTATAGAGACGAATGAATCCGAACGGCTCATCAGGACCGTGGAGACGGACCCCTCGGAACTCCATCTGTAGCTGGTGATGACACCGTAGAGGAGGTCATCCTGGATGAACCTCCCGTCGAACTGGACGGTGTACCCCAATGAAGGATAGTAGTAGCTGAACTCCAGACGGTCGTCACTCAGACCTCCCTGGACCGGACGTCCGTCGAAGGAGCCCATGAACATACCGTCCCCCGTACGGGAGATGGTGATCTCCACGGAGCCGTCTCCGGGAATGTGACCGGTGCTGGTGATAACGCCTTTGACAACATCCGCCTCGAATGATGTGACGGTGTACCATGTGCCGATGCGGTTCTCGGATCCATTGTCCTGAGGTTCGAACGAACCTGCGGAGAACAATCCCACGATGAGTAGGACCAATATCACCATGATGGAGGCGAACAGCCCGCGGGAACCGCCCTTCATGAACCGAATACAATCTATCACGATAAAAAGAGTGGGTACATCCGTCGGGATGGACCGTGTTCTCCCTGATGGTCACAGGGACCGTTCCAATGATGGGGATGCGACGTCTTCGATATCATCGGACCTTCTGCTGCATATCCTCCAGCAGACCGCCAGGACGACGGCGGATGTGGCCGATATAATGATGGCCTTCGATGTCGTGCCCAGGAATCCGATGCAATCGGCGACGATCGACGCGCCGAACATACCGACCGCTATGCCGAGGACCGACAGGTAGTACATCCCCCTGTTTATGGATAGGGCGGATCTGTTGAGTTCTCTCTGTCCCATCTCCCTCCTGACATCCCCGTCTACAGTAATGGTACGAAAACGGTCGTCGATGAACTGGCGATAACGATCAAGTGTGTTCATCATACCTTCGTATTCATCAGGTACGATGCTCTTGACCGAAGATACGAAGGACTTTGCATATGACAGCTGCCTGGTCAACAAACCGACCATATCGAACAGGATGAGTTGGTCCTCATCACTATCCATAATGTGGTACATACTGTCCCGCATATTCTTCGCAAGAGATTTGAAAATCCGGATAACGGCATCATGTTCATCAATCGCGGTTACAGGACCAAAGGAATTGGAAAGGCCGATTGTGTCATAACAGTCATCTCCACTGCTACGAATAATATCATCTCCGATAAAGGAGGTAACAGCAGTAAAGACCGCGTAAAATAACGTGTTTGCCGTTATTGTATCAAATCTCTCCAGATCATCTGATGTAATACGACAGAGACCTGAACCCATCATCTTTACAGACACGACTGATGTTGAATGATTGTAATCGACAGCAAATGTCATACAACCTTTGAGACAAACCTCCAAACATGTAACTTTTACAAATCCATCATCGTCTAATAGATTATGTATAACGATATTTCTGTTCATAC
>CALYUZ010000136.1 GCA_945492685.1 uncultured Methanomassiliicoccaceae archaeon
TGTTGGAAAATAAAGTCTTGTTTGTTGAATTAGATGATGAAGATGATTTTCCTCCTGTTCGCGTTCCTGTCTTCCGCTCTGCCCGTGTGGTTTCCTTGGGTCATCCGTAGACCACCCCGGCTTTCCTGCTCTGGTCCATGATCAACGCGAAGAAGACGGGGCTTCCGATGATGCTCATGACCACTCCCACGGGGATGTTGGACAGCTCGAAGGCTATGTAGTCGGCGACAAGAAGGAGCAATGCCCCCATCACCATGGATATCGGTGCCACGAATCTGTTGTCGGAACCGATGATCATCCTTACCAGGTGGGGTGCCACCAGTCCGACGAATCCGATGATCCCGGTGAAGGACACGATGGCGGCGGTCATGATGGCCATCAGGACCAGGCATGCGGTTCTGAACCTTTGGACATCGACACCGAGACTGATCGCACTGTTCTCCCCGAGGGAGAGGACGTTCAGCTTGTTGGCGGCCATCATGACGACGATGGAACCTATGACAGTGACGATCACCATTATCGGCAGGGAGCTCCAGGTCATACCGTCTAGGCTTCCTATCTGCCACATGTATGCGTTCTTGAGGGTGTCCGCGTCGGTGGTCACCATCATGTATGTTATGAGTGAGTTGAAGAAGTAGGATATCGCTGTTCCAAGCAGGATCAGTGTCGCTGGGGACATGCGTATCCTCTGTGATATGAAGACTATCAGGAGTGCGGGTATCAGCGCTCCGATGAATGCGTTGCACACGATCCCCATCTCCCCGCTGACGCTCGTCATGGATATCCCGACGATGATTGCGGCGACGGCTCCGAAGCATGCTCCGGAGGATATTCCGGTGCTGTAGGGGTCGGCAAGGGGATTGGACATCATGGACTGCATCATGGTTCCGCAGATGGCCAGTGCGGCACCCGCGACGATGGCGGCGAGCGCATGGGGCAGGGCGGTGTTCCAGATGTACCTGTCCGCCCACCATTCGAGTGATTTCAGCGGGTACTCGTTCCCGCATATGTGGTTCCAGATGATCTCATAGGTCTCTTTGAGGCCCACGCCCTCGTAGTTGGATATCGAGAGCAGCCCAACGAAGAGCACTATGCCTATGATGCAGACGATCAGAAGGAGTATCTTCCTGGCGATCGCCCTGTGGTACTCGACCTTCATCTGTTCCTTGGTCAGTTCGCCAGTCGGTTCCTTCATTGTATCAGATCAGGAGAAGGGTGTTGTGGGGGCCGGAGCCCCCTTGGTTTATCAGGCGATGATGGCCTCGTACATGTCCTGGTCCAGGTAGGCCAGGATGGTGTCGAGGGTCTGTCCCTTGAGGGGGTTGGTTCCCATGTCGATGAAGTCCTGGAGGACATCGTCGGCCCAATCCATGGAGAACTCTTCGTCGTAGAGGGCGTGGGCCATGTAGGCGACCTTCACCGCTCCGGGCAGGAGGTTGTTCACGAAGACGAGCCTGTCCTCGTAGCCCTTGAAGTACTCGTAGGTGGGGATGCCCTTGTTATCGTGGGCCCAGGTGTCGAGGACGAGCTCCTTGTACTCATCGGCGGAGAGTCCCCAGTCCATCGAACGGTTGTTGATGATGGAGTCCACGTCGGTGTAGTTTGCGAGGGCCTCGGTGCTGGACATCTTGGTGGAGTTGGCACCTGCGTACGTCTTGGCGAAGTCTTTGTTGACCTTGTAGTAGGGTATTCCGCCTGCGGTGGATGCGCTGGTGTTGAACGTGGAGTCGTTCTGGCAGATGTAGATGTGCATGGTGCAGCAGATATAGCTGGACCTGTCCTTGTCGGCCAGGTCTCCGACCTTCTTGTCGATGGCATCGAGGACGTTCCAGCTCTCCTGGGCGTACTTCATTCCCATCTTCTCGCAGTCCCCTCCGAAGAGGAATCCAAGTGTGAGGACGGTGGTGATCTCATCCTCGGTGTTGGCCGAGGGGTAGACGATCGTGGGGATCTGGGCTGCATTCAGGTCGGCCTGGCGTGCATCGGTGATCTGTGCGATTCCGCTGTAATCGACGAGGAGTGCGCCGACCCCGCCGTTGATCGATGCATCGAGTGCGGTGAAGTTCTTCCATGCGGCATCGGTGATCTGCCTCTGGGAACCCTCCAGGTTCTTGGCGGAGGCACTGATAGAACTCTCAGCGTTGGTGTAGCTGCTCACGAAGTAACCGGCGACGTACTGTCCGCCGTTGGCGAACAGGGTGGGGAGCTGCATGTTGGTTCCGTAGGGGACGACGTTCCTCAGGGGGTAGGTGCATGAGACGGTGGTGGGGTTTCCGGTCCTGTCGAGACAGAGAACGTAGACTGTGGTTCCGGATTTCCTGTCGATCAGGTCCTGAAGGAGCTTCTTGTCGGTGTCATCGACCTTTCCGTCGTTGTTGACATCGGCGAGGGGGTAGTCCTTGAGCGTCTTCTTTCCGTCGATGACATCGTTCAGGATGTCCATGTCCTTGCTGTCGATGGTGTAGTCGTCGTTGGCGTTCCCTCTGATCTGGAGCTGGGATGCGATGTCCGCATCGGAACTGCCCGAGTTGTTGTTCCCGGTGAGCATCACCGCGGCAGCGGCGACGATCACGACGGCCACAACGGCGACAGCCACGATCATTGTTGTTGACTTGTTCATATCAATCAGTCCGTGATTTTCCGATGGACGCAGATATTGGATATATAATCCAATAATCTGTATATTGGATTATTATACCAACTGGTTCCATGTGTAAGAATATTGGCAGTCAGCTCAACTCTCGGAATTCTCGCCCTGGCCCGTGACGGCCTTCGCCCTTGCCCTCTTCTCCCTGATGATCGCCATTGCGGCGGATGGATTGTCCGAATCTGTCATCGGTAAGGCATCCTTCAGGATCACATGCGGTCTGTCGTCGTCCATGACGATTTTGGACTCGACCCCGTACACGGTCTTCAGGTTGCTCTCGGTGATGACGTCCGTGGGTGCACCGACATCGTACACTTTCCCCTGGAACATGAGGATGACCTGGTCCGCATACTTCGCCGCGATGTTGATGTCGTGGCTGATCATGATAATCAGGATCCCCTTCTCCACAGAGAGGCGCTTGAGCATCTTCGTGACATCCAGCTGATGTCTGATGTCCAGGTTCGATGTGGGTTCGTCGAGGAGCAGGATCTTGGGTTCCTGCACGAGACCCCTGGCGAGCATGACCTTCTGGTGCTGTCCTGCCGACAGTTCGTTGAACTGCCTCATGGCGAGGTGCGATATGCCCAGCATCCTGAGGGTGTCGTAGACGACATCCAGGTCGTGATCCAGGGTGTTCCACTTGGCGTGGGGGTGCCTTCCCATCATGACCGTGTCCACCACGGTCAGCGGGAAGGAGTCGTTCGCTGAGTATGGCACATATCCGATCTCCTTGGCGAGTTCCTTGATGGATATCTCCTTCACATCCTTCCCGTCGATCATGACCGATCCGGATGTGGGCTCTAGGATCTTGTTGATGCAGTGGATAAGGGTCGACTTCCCGACCCCGTTCGGACCCAGGATGGAGACGAAACCGGGGCCGTCTATGTCCAAGGTTATGTCGTTCAGCACGGGTACGCTGGAGTACGAGAACTCGATGTCGTCGATCTTTATCTGCATTCTATGCGCCAGT
>CALYUZ010000137.1 GCA_945492685.1 uncultured Methanomassiliicoccaceae archaeon
ATCGGTGATCAGTTCCTTCTCCCTCAGTTTTCCGATGACCCTGTTGGTGTTCGCCGTGTCCAGGTCCAGGAAGCGGGAGAGGCCCACCAGGGTCTGTCTGTCCCTCATCTCCAACGCCATGAGGTAGATGGCATGGGAGCCCGTGAGCCCGTGTTCCGATACGAGGGATGTGATGTTCCCACGTATGGTGTCGCTCATCCTGTTCAGGAGTATGGGTACGAATGCGTTCCAGTAGACGTCCTCGCGGCCGGGCATGCCGTCTTAGCGGAGCAGTCCGTAGATAACGGTTGTGCAGGGCCGGTCAGATGGATGGGTGCCACAGGTCCTGCTCACACCTATCCACCATCGAATCCATGAACGCGGCGCAGAAGTACGGGTAGTGTTCGATGTCGTCATCTTCTTCGTAATCGATATTACCGTCGTCGAACACGATCAGACGGTCCATGTCGAACACCCTCGATATACCGTCTATGTGCATCGTGTCACGTTCCCTCCCGGAATCCACCTCTATGCCGGTGTTTCTGCATCCGAGGACGGTGACGAAGTCCAGTTCCATGCGTCCTTCACCGACATCCATGGAGAAGCAGGATGGGGTGATGCCGCATTTGACCATGCATTCGGCAATGATGTTTTCGAGCAGTGCGCCGTCGTCCGTGTTCAGGCGTCCTTCGGAAAGTGATCTCTCCGTTTCCTCCCCGTACATGCGTGCGAGTATGCCGGTGTCGTGGATGTGGACCTTCGAGTCCCGAGACCAATGAATCCTGTTGAAGATCCGTGTCGGTCTGTCCACGTTCCCGCAGAATATCCCGAGTCCGGAGTAGTACAGCCACCCGAGTCCCTCCATTGTTTCCAGATCATCGATGTCGGCGTGGATCACCCTCTCTTCCTTCCTCATCGTGTCGCAGACAATGTCCAGGCATCTGAGGGCATCCTTCCCGTACCTTCCGGCGTATCCGAACGCATCTTCGGGGAATCCTGAGATGATCCGGTCCCTGGTGCTGATGGTGTCCTTCGGATCTCTGTTTACCAGATATCTCCCGACGGATGTCGGCATCCCGCCCGTCTGCATGAAGTCCCCGAAGAGGTCCATCATGTCCTTCATGAGATCATCGTCGATTGGTGAGATGTCAGAAATGCATTCCCTGATCCCCTCCGTGACCCTCTCATCCACGCCCGTCGCCCAGAGGCACTCCTCGAAATCCAGTCCGCGGAGGGTGAGGTGCTCCTCGCTGCAATGGTGGATCAAAGGCCTGCGTCCGTTCTCGGTGAAGAGCTCCCGGTATCTCGACGAGTCCTCCCATCCGATCATCGAACCGGTGGCGATCACATCGTATCTTCCGTCATCGGTGAACCATTTGAGGGACTGACGGGCGCGGGGACAGTCCTGCACCTCGTCCAGGAGGATCAGCGTGTTCCCGTCCACCTCCTGTCCGGTGATATCCTCCAATCCGGAGACGATGTCGTCAGGTTCGTGGTGGGATTGGAACAATCTCCGAGCCTCTGCATTCCGGCTGATGTCCACCTCCAGGAGTTCGGATCCTTCGGAACGTGCGAACTCCCTTACAAGGGTGGTCTTCCCGACACCTCTGGGTCCGTCGATCAGGAGGCTCTTGTGCTCCCGTCCCTTCCATTCCTCCAGGTCCTTGAGCATCTTCCTGCGGATCATCATCACTTAATATGTATCTCAAGTCTAATATATATCTAATGCAGGTGTGACGATAGGGATGCCCATATTCTATATCCGGATGACCTTTCCTCATCATGGACAGGAGAACGAAGGCCATTGTCATCGTCGCCGTGGCATTGGCGGTGGCCGCAGGTGCCTGGGTGCAGTACATCGACCGGGATGATGGACCGGATCACCCGTATCTGGAAATCACCGAGGAGGAGAAGCAGCTTCCCCCGGTGGATGAGTTCATGGAGTGGGCGGATTCCGAGTTCGGGAGATGCTCTGGCATCCTGATGGATCCCTGTTCCTCCTATGACGACATCGACTCCGCGGTGTGCGACCTGTACACGATCAGGGACTTGGCACGTTTCCACTATGTGTGGGCGAGCATGGGATACTATGCGGATGTTGTGGGCGGAAGCGGGGCCTATCTGGAATGGAAGGGTATATGCGACAGCGTCATCGGGACCAAGGACTCCGTCCTCGAATCTGCCATCCATGGTCCGAACTCGGCCCGCGTGGAGGAGGTGCTCCTCCATTACGGGATCACAGGCATCGGCGGATCCAGTGATCCGGATTGGGATGCCAGGCTGAACGAGCTCTACGACGAGACCACGCTCCTGGAGGTGGAGTACCAGACGCTATTTGCCATGGAGTACACGTACACCGATCCATCGGGCAGGGTGTGGACCATGGATGAGGCGATGTACGATCCCTCCCTCTCACAGGAGGAGTCCGCGGAGATCGTCGGCACGATATTCCTGGAGAGGAGCACGGACCTCCTGAACGTGTACATCGACCTTATACACGTGAGGACCCAGATAGCACAGCTCCATGGTTATGACAACTACATCGACTACTCCTTCCAGAGACTCAACAACCGCGATTACTCCCTGGACGACCTGTCCGGATTCCTGGAGAACGGGGTCCAAATGGCATTCATGTACAACGGGATGGTGGCATCAATGATGGAGGATCCCATCGACATGTCGATCATGTACTTCTCATCCATCGGTCTGGATGCGTTCAGGGAGTACATGGAACCGTTCTTCGAGTACATGGGCGGTGAGATAGAGGATGTGTGGGAGTACATGGATCGTTGCGATCTGATCCACTGGACCACGGATGAGGGTCAGGTCGCCATCGGATGTTCCTTCGCAGTCCCCACGAAGCATGGTTCGACCATATTCATCTCCCCTGATCCGGGACTGCCGCTGGTGATGTTCCATGAGTTCGGACATTCCCTGCGGTTCTGCCTCTCCGATGGCTCGGTCCCGATCGATGTCATCGAGATCCACTCCCAGGGGATGGAGTCCCTGTTCGCGGCGTACTGTCTGGACAGGTATGACTGGGGTCCGGACCTGTGCAGGTACACGGTCCTGGCCCAGTCCAAGGCTGCTGTCAAATCCGTCTCGATGACACATATGGAATCGTGGCTGTACCTGAGCGATGCGGCCGGTATGGAGCTGACGCCGGAGATGATCGCGGAGGAGTACGAGAGGTTCCAGGTCGAGTTGGGTTTTCCGCTTCCGGACATGTATAACTGCGGTTCCGGCTATCAGCTGTCGTTGGAGTCCAACATCATATTGGATCCGTTCTACTACATCGGATACGGAACGTCCGGGTTGAATGCAACGGAGATTTTCATGACAGCATTGGAGGATCCGGATGCCGCAGAGGAGATGTACCTGAATCTTGTCCTTCAGACCGGTGACAAAGGGTATGTGGATTCGGTGACGGAGGCGGGACTGGGCAACATGCTCGAGAAGGAGAACATCGACCGCGTGATGGAATGGGCCCAGGATTATGTTCTGGGAAGTTCCGATCCGTTGTGAGTGAAGTCGTTTCATGGTTCGGAACGGGGTCGGGCTCCGCCCTCCCCTTTCCGTTCCTCACTTCTTATCGAGGACCTCGGCCTTCTTGCGGTCGTAGTC
>CALYUZ010000138.1 GCA_945492685.1 uncultured Methanomassiliicoccaceae archaeon
CGAAGACGTCCTGGGTGGTGTTGGTCAGACGTCCGTAGATGTTTCCGGCATCCCTGAGTCCGAACCTGTCGGCGGCATGCTGGGAATCGTGGAAGACGTAGGAGGTGGTCAGGTAGATGGGGACGGCCCTCGCATCGGTGGTGGGGTCTGCGGTCTCCTGTCCGACGTGGAGCTGGAGGGTCTCGAATTTCTGGGCTTTCTTATTGTTGGGTCCCTTGGGGACGTTGTTGGATGTCATTTGGAATCTCTCCGATTTTGCTCTGTATTGTCGTATAATTCGTTCATATTTGAACCCTACTGATACAATTATTCTTATCAGAATTATTTTGGGTAAAATCAGGTCAAAATAGCCCCAAAAATATTCTGATATTACTAGATATCCTACTATTTCCATGGGATAAAAAGGAGAAAATCCTAAAACGAAACGGGAGGTTCGGGGATGTATGGAGAGATATACCCTCATCGACCACACCGCAGACATGATGGTGAAGGCGTTCGGAGAAACCTTGGAGGAATGCTTCGCCAATGCGGCCTACGCCCTTTTCGACCAGACGGTGGACCTCTCCGGAATCGGCACTTCCGAGGAGACGGACGTTAGGGTCACCGGCATCGATGACGAGGACCGCCTCTACTCGTTCCTGGCGGAGATGCTCTTCATAGAGGACTGCGACAACCTCATCCTGAAGGAGTTCGAGGTGTCCTTCGAAGGTGACGATGTCATCTGCCATGCGAAGGGGGAGACCCTGGACCGTTCCAAGCACAGGGTGAGATCGGAGGTGAAGGCCGTCACATACCACATGATGGAAGTGAACAGGGACGAGCCTTCGGTGACCGTCATCTTCGATGTGTGATCCGATCCGTCCAGGATCCCATCCCAATCACCGTCCCTCATCATCTATGATGTCAACGAGATAGGTGTCGGAAAGCCTCTGACAGCGGCAGATGATGACCGGAGAATCTTCGGAGACCTCTGTGCGGGAGAGCTTGTACAGGAACCAGACGTTGTTGGCGGCCACGTACAGAGGATACACCATACTCAGTATCACGAACAACGTGTTGGCACCCGTGATGTGGCCCAACATCAAGAACAGTATGGCCAACACCGCGCCAGCCACAGAATTAACGATGTATGTTCTGCGGGATTTGCAGTCATACATCACAAGCAATCCTTTTCCTTGCATGTTCGTGGGAATCCGATACCATTTCTTGATGATTGCCGACCGTACGACCCACTGCCCGATTCCGTTCTACATAATACATATAATAAGGGACCTCGCCGAACCCGATAAGTGCTTAATACCGACAAACCATCAGTCGGTCCGATGCTCAGACTTGGTTGGTTCTCCACAGGAAGGGGTCCCGGATCCCGCAATCTCTTGAAAGCCGTCATGGACCAGAAGGAAAAGGGCGAACTCGACATAGAGATCGCATTCGTGTTCTGCAACTGGGACAACGACGAGGAGGACAATCCCAAGAGGGAGCAGAGGAAGATGTTCTTCGACATGGTGGAGGGCTACGGTATCCCCCTTGTCACAGCATCCTGGAAGAAGTTCAGGCCCGACCTGTGGGAGAAGGACCAGGTAGAGTGGAGGAACGAGTACGGGAAGCTCCTGAGGGAGAAGACCGGCGCCTACGACTTCGACCTGGGGATCCTCGCAGGGTACATGCTGTGGATGGATGACGAGACCTGCAGGCAGTACGACATGCTGAACCTACACCCCGCACTCCCCGACGGACCGAAAGGGACTTGGCAGGAGGTCATCTGGCAGCTCATCTCCGAGAAGGCGGATACACAGGGCGTCATGATGCACATCTGCACCGAGGAGTGGGACCGCGGAGCGGCACTCACCTACTGCGGATTCCCCATCCGCGGAGGGGATTATGACAGACTCTGGGCCGACATGGAGGAGAAGCTGAGATCCAAGACCCTAGACGAGATCAAGAAGGAGGAGGGACAGGATGAACCCCTCTTCAAGAGGATCAGAGAGGATGGAGCGAAACGCGAGCTCCCCCTCATCGTCGCCACGATCAGAGAGTTCGCCGACGGACGCGTGTGCATGAAGGACAAACACCTCTTCGCCGACGGTAAACAGCTCGACGGACCCTACGACCTCTCCGAACAGGTCGACAACTCGCTGGAGTGAGACGGATGAGCGGAGAGTTCGACCCGGCCGCGGAACTCGGATTGTTCCCGGACAAGACGTTCGTGTGCAACTGCAGGGGATTCATCACCAAGAACGATGCCGTCCGTGACCTGTGCGAGCGCTTCATCCGTAACGGAGGCCACTTCTACGACGTCCTCCGCAGATACGACGAACTCACCGCGTACGTCCTCGGACGCGAGGAGGCCACCGGGGCCAGCTGCATCAAATGGGCCATACCTTTCCTGAAAGCCTTCGGTGCCACCGACCACCTGATGCACCAGTACAGCAAGGAGACCATGGAACTGATGCCCAACGCGGCCAGGACCATGAACTACATATCGAAGATCCTCCCCACATTCATCACCAGCTCGATGTACGAGCACACCATGATGGAGGTCATGGAATCCCTGGACGCCCCCCTCTGCGAGACGTTCTGCAGCAGGGCGGAACTTGACCAAGCGGACTTCGGAAGGGCGGAATCCCGCAAGATCAGGGAGATGGCTCAGGAGGTCGCATCGCTGAGGATCCCCAAGGTCGAGTACAAGCTCAACGTTCCCATGGAGGTCCACGCTGACGACATCAAGATCATCAGGACCCTGGACGACATCCTACAAGTGAGGATCCCCGAGCTCAGCGCAATGAACCTCATGGAGTCGCTTACCATCGTCACCGCCCACAAGAAGGCGTACCAGCTCCTGGACATCAGGAGGCAGACCAGCATCGACCTGGACTCCACATTCTACATCGGCGGGGAGCAGTCCGACTACCAGGCGATGGACCTGGTCAGGGACAGCGGGGGGATGTCCGTCGCATTCAACGGATCGGAATACGCCGTGAGGGGATGCAACATCGCCATCCTCTCCAAAGAGTCCACGGTCGGAGCCGTCTTCGCAGCGGAGTTCTACGACAAGGGCCTCCAATCCGTCCTGGACCTGGCGAACAACTGGGACCGCAAGTATCTGAAGAACGCCGATGTCCACGACGTCAACCTGATGCAGACCATGCTGAAGGAGAACCCCAGGAAGCTTCCCGAAGTGTACATCGTCGACAGGAAGAACGTCGACGAGATATCCGAGAAGAGCGACGCCTACAGAAGGAAGTTGCTGGGGATCTGAGACAGAAGGAAGGAATGGTGCTCTAGTCGGGATTCGAACCCGAGTGTCGGCCTCGAAAGGGCCGAATG
The DNA here is from genome assembly GCA_945492685.1 of uncultured Methanomassiliicoccaceae archaeon. Classification (GTDB taxonomy): domain Archaea; phylum Thermoplasmatota; class Thermoplasmata; order Methanomassiliicoccales; family Methanomethylophilaceae; genus Methanoprimaticola. Next base: position 3,328 of record CALYUZ010000138.1, read on the forward strand.
ATTGGCCGCTACACTACTAGAGCTTAAACGGGCCCATCACTAATTCATTTATAATGATTGTGCAGAACTGAACGGCCTGCATCCAAATCGGACGGGTACATCGGCGACCCGGAGGCCTGCACGGACAACCACTTTTATATGAGAAGTTCTCATGGTGGAGCATTATAGAGAGGATATCATGAGCGACAACGAACCGCTTGAGAGCCCGGATGAGGACGTAA
>CALYUZ010000139.1 GCA_945492685.1 uncultured Methanomassiliicoccaceae archaeon
ATCATATTGGATTATGCCGTCCTCGTCGGATATCGAGGTGATGATCGCCGAAGCAGGGATGTCCGCGTAATATGCGGGGGAATCCTTGTCGACGGCGTAGACACCTACACTCCCATCATGGGGGGATGAGACGAAACCACACGAGAATATGAGCAGTGCAATGGATATGATGGCCACGAATGTGTTAACGGAGATTCCGGCGGTGTACATGTCCAGTTGGACCCTGCGGGGCTGTTTGGACATCTCCTCCTCGTTCGGTTCCACGAACGCTCCCAGTGGTACGACTCCGTAGAGCAGACCGGTGGAATCGACTTTGCAACCATTCGCCCTGGTCTGAATCCCGTGACCCATCTCGTGGACCACCATGGCCACGACCAGTGCCACGATACCGTAGCTCAGGGGGAGTATGGGGTTGAATCCGGGTATAGCGAGGGCGTACTCTATCCCGATGGATGAATTGCCTATCCTGGAGGGGATCGCAAGCAGGGCCATCACCATCATGTACATCATGAGGAACAGCAGGATTGCGGATATCACCTTGGAAACGAATCCGAACGCACGCCAGAAACGGGGATATTTGGCCAGGCGGTCCATCGTCTTCATCCCGAGATGGGATTTTATCATGATCGCGGGACCGTATTTCACGAGGTGGAACCTCTCGGCCTTCTCCGGACATCTCCAGACCCAGATCCAGATCGGAATGTACAGGATAAGCAGAATCAGCAGTACAAGATACGCCGTGCTCATTTTCTCCCCAAGTGCCCGATGCACAGCTATTATAAAAGGGGTTCAGGGTGTTCCGCCGAGGTTCCGAAGGACGTCGTAGGACCTCAGTCCGACATCCCCGGGGTGCATACCATGTCTATGATCTTCCTGGCCCAGGAAAGTTTCCTTCTCTTGATCTCCGGGTCGGTTCCGTCCTTCGGCATCGGGTCATCATAATCGAACCCTCTCAGATGGACCTTCTCCGCACCGAAGTGGACGGCCATGCATACTGCCCTGTCCCCATCCGTGAATCCTCCGAAGTCATAGACGGTGTTCTCCGGAACTGATTGGGTGGTCAGAACGACCCTCCCCCTGAATGAGGCCGCATGCATGCGTATCAGGTCCCCATTGTCCCCATGGGCGTGTATTGCAGTGACCGCACCTCTGGAGGAGGCATCGATCTGGGGGCCGATGTCGCCATCCAGGTCGGTGACAACAATGTCGGGTACTATCCCTCTCGCGAGAAGCCTTCCGACGGAGGATCCGGAAGCGATGAGGGTTCCTCCGCATCCTTTGGAATCCAGATCCGACTCCAGACAGGGTGCGTTCCCGAACACTGTGACCTCTTTGGAGAAACATTCTCCGAACTCATCATCATCGATGAGGTCCGAGTTGACTGTGGTCATCTTGAGGATGCGTACGCTCATCTCGTCCTCGGAGCGGTCGAAGCCGAAATCCTCCAGGATTCCGAGGTAGATGGGTTCCCAATCAGAGAACCTCATCCGCATTCACCGCCTTCTCGTCCTTGAGTCTTCCCTTGGCGAAGTTGCTGGATATCGATAGGATCACACCGACAATGATCTCCAATATGCCCATGGAGCTCTCATAGGATGCCGAGATATATGTCTGCAGAAGGTCGAGGATACCGAGACCGACGAGTCCGATGCTTGCGAGACCGATGAATCCGAACATCTGGCTCATCTTGAAGGTCTTGCTAGACTGATAGTTCTCGATCATGTTCCCGACGATGTACACCACGATTCCGATGATCACAGGCCAGATCATCGATGAGATCCAGTATGTCCAGGTGCTGATATCGGACGGCATGTACATGTCGCCAATCTCATAGTACACCCATATCGCGGACACCGCCACGATGGCCATCCCCAGACAGAGGAAGATCAGACGGGTGCTGCTGCGGACGATGGAGTTGACGACGTACCTCTTGAGGCTGGACAGCTTGTCGTAGAAGTTGTATCCGTACATCACCAGCAGGAGTCCGATCAGGAAGACCGTGAGGCTTCCGGACATTCCCGCCAATGTGGAAACATCCCCGTCGCTCCAATAGACCAGGAATCCAGGAATGATGAACATCAGGGAGATGAGCATCAGGACGATTCCAAGCGGTACAAGGAACCTCTTCCTCTTCCCGGGGTCCGACAGCATCCTAGATATGATGTATACGGTTCCCTCGAGTCCCGGAGCCTGCTTCACGTAGACCTTCTTGACGGAATCGACATGTGCACGTGACGAGATGATCGGGTAGATGTATTCGTCCTCGGCACCGTCTCCAACCAGGACGACACTGTCGGGTTCGACCTTGTCCAAGACCTCCTCGAGTTGGGCCACAAGTGCGAGATCCGATCTGTGTCCCACCTTCTCGTCCCCGCATATGAGGGCGACATCCGCATCGTGTCCATCCTCCTGGATCTCCAGGCAGACGCTGATGGCTGCATAGAGGGCATTGAGGTCCGAATCCTCGGGATCGGCTATGCCGAAAGCGGTGGCTGCATCGATGCAGTTCTGAACGCCGATGACCGGGGTGTTGACCTTTCCCTTCACTCCGAAATCATCGTCCCTGTCGACGACCAGGACCAGTGTCCTCTTCATGTTGTTCGGATATTCACTTTTATAGATAAACTGTGCGAATAACCGTACGGGGTATTCCGAATCGATGTGGGAGTGGCAACACTTATCATGGGGTTCCCTTCATACCCCGTGCATGCGCATCAGATGGCACGGACACGCCTGTTTCGAGTTCGGAGACTCGGATATCACCGTCGTTGTGGACCCCCACGACGGCCGCTCCATCGGCATCAAGCCCCCGTCCGTGTCTGCGGACATTGTCCTGATAACGCACAACCATTATGATCACAACGCTGTCAGGGCGGTTCGTGGTAATCACACCGATATCCTGGCCCAGAACGGATTGTTCGACGTCAAGGGATTGACTGTGGAGGGCCTACAGACCTGCCATGATTATTCCGGTGGTACAGAGCTCGGCATGAACACCATGTACCTGTTCGAGATGGATGGGATGACCGTTTGCCACTGCGGCGATCTCGGATGCATTCCCGATAACGATGTCATCTCCAGGATCAAAGTTGTAGATTTCCTTCTCACCCCCACAGGGGAGGTGTGTACCATGTGCATGGATGATGTCAGGAGGTTTATCGAACTGGTGAATCCGAATATCATCATCCCCATGAGCTATCGGGTCGGCGGTCTGACGCTTCCGTTGTCCACTATAGATGATTTCCTGCAGATGATCCCCGAGGATGCAGTAGACTATATCGGAAACGAGATCGATGTCTCTCCGGAGGACATCGGTGAGATCAAGGAATGCTGGATTTTCGACCGTTGATCTTCGACTTTCTGGTGCGGACATCCATATTCCAGTTAAGTTGACCGTAAAACGTGTTTTCCAGTCTGTCAAGGGGATTTCTATTTCCAGAACACCGTGCGCCGGACAGTCGATGAGGGTGATGTGGTCCAGATCCCGGTTATTCCAGCCTCTTGTCATATCGTGATAGTACAGGCCTCTACACATTCAGGT
>CALYUZ010000140.1 GCA_945492685.1 uncultured Methanomassiliicoccaceae archaeon
ACTCCCCTGCTGTCATTGCCCTTGACGTCATCCTCGGTGTCCAGGCCCAGGTTCTTCTCACAATGGACCTCGGGGATCGTCACCATCGGGAGATCCATCAGACGCTGCAGCCTTTCACGAATGGAAGGATACTGACTTGCGGCCACGCATAGGGGCATCACCCTCAGAGAGGTCATGTACAGGTTGTCGCCGTTCAGCACGATGCGGCTGTCCCCTCCCAGTCCGGCAGTGGTGATGTCGGCGGCCATGACGCGTGTACGGTATCCTCCGATGATGGCACCCTCCGGATCCAGCCTAGGTTTGCCTTCCCTGATGACGCCGATGTCGGTGGTCGTTCCCCCGATGTCAATGACGACCGCATCCTCGAGTCCGGAGAGCTTCTTCGCCCCGTTGATGCTCGACGCGGGACCGGACAGGATTGTCTCGATGGGTCTCTCCCTGGCCATCTCCTGGCTCATTACGGATCCGTCGCCCTTGACGACCATCAGCGGAGCATGGATCTCGAACTCCTCCAATACCCTGTTGACCGACTCCAGGAGATCCTCGATGACCGGAATCAGCCTGGCGTTCATGACACATGTGATGGCACGCTCGTTGAAGCCGAGTGACGACGACAGCTCGTATCCGCAGACTGTGGGCACTCCGAGGATCTCTCTGGCCATCTCCTTCACTCTCTGCTCGTGCTTGGGATTCCTCACACTCATGAACCCGGCGACGGCAATGCTGTCGACCTTGCCCCTGACCGACTCGAGGAACCTCCTTGCCGCATCCTCGTCAAGGGGCTCCTGCTCCTTTCCGGTGGGCGAAAAACTTCCTGCGACAGACACGGAAAAATCGACATTGGCATTGATCGTCAACTGGGAGCCCATACAGATCAATCCGACCCTGCAACCCTTCCCCTCGACGATGGAGTTCGTGGCCAAGGTAGAGGAGAGGGACACCGTGTCGACCTTTCCCAGAAGCTCCCTGTCGAAATTTCCGATGGCCCCGCGTATACCCACGGAGAGATCGTATCTGGTGGTCAGGGATTTGGATCTGGCGAGGATCTCCCCCGTATCCAACTCCATTATTACGGCATCCGTATACGTCCCACCTGTGTCAAATCCCAACCCTATTCTGCTCATTGCTACCACATTATCTGTGAATTGAACCTGTCAGAGGGACTATCCCAACAAAAAGGGTTGTCCAAAACAATGGTAAACCCGGGTGAATCACCCAGATCCACTGATTTTTATTAGAGTAGCAAGAACAATCCACACCCGTTTCGGAGAACGGCTCCGTCAGAACACGGGTGATTGGGAAAAATATCCGGGAACAGACCCTGAACAGACCGTCCCGGATTGATATCAGGAACCGTTCGGCATCCAGCGGATCAGCTTCATCCGGTTCACACGGTCGTAATGGATGACGCCTCCGTCGATATCGGGTTCGAGAATCGATCTGACTATGGGTGCGACGTCCTCGGACACCCCGTATGCCCTGAATGCCGAGCGCTCCTTTGCCACCAGGTCCTCCACGGGGATGTCGGCGACTATCCTGGTCTCCAACACATCGTAATCCGGATCGCGACCGTTCTCCCTCAGCCAGTCGAGGGCGGGATTCGACGAACGGAATCCGAAACCGTAGTCCTTGCCGAGAGCCTGCCACACCTGCGATGTGAGATCGTCACCATGATTCTCCAACCATGAGACGATAACGCACCCGCGTGAGGATACGGCCTCCATCCGGAGGATCGATTCGGGAGTGCCCGTTCCGGGACAGAGCGATGCCATGCATGTGGTGAACGGAGTCTCAACGGAATAGGTCCCCCAATCCTGCAGGAGCGGGGCTATATTGTCGATCCCCCTCTCCATCGCGGATGCCATCAGACGCTCGAGCATCCTAGGGGAGGTGTCCATGCAGGTCAGCTCCCTGACAAGGGGTGCGATCAGCAACGAATATGTCCCCGGACCCGAACCAAGCTCCAAAACGGTGGAATCCTCGGCGAGATATCCTTCATCGGAGAGGATACCTATCACCCTCTGTGGAATATCGCCCTGCTGCATGGACGAGTACATGTCGGCATAGTCGTCCCAGAAGCGGAGGGTGTCCCCGTGACCCATCTTCTCACCCTCGAAGGGATGTACGTTGCTCATCTCAACCCCTCCACCTCATGGGAATGGGTCGAACCGTCATGGGTGTGGTGATAATGGGCAAGCTCCCTGGGGAACGTGTGCGGGATGACGAACGGTTTCCCCTTGTGGTTGATCACATCCGATTCGATCCCGTAAACATCACGGACAAGGTCCTCGGTGATGATCTCCGGACCACCGTATGCGAACACCCTGCCGCCCTTGATGAACAGGAACCTGTCGGAGTAGTGGACCGCCAGGTTGATGTCGTGCATGGTCATGATCGTGCACATCCCTCTGGAGGAGACGGCATCGAGTATCGCATGCATGGTGATGTGCTGGTTGGCGATGTCCAGATTGTTGGTGGGCTCGTCGAGGATGAGGATCTCCGGCTCCTGGACCATGGCCCTGGCGATCTGCACCTTCTGATACTCCCCTCCGCTGATCTCGTCCGCATAGCGCATGGACAGATCTGATAGACCCAATGCCTCGAGGACATCCGCTGTTATCTCCAGATCCCTCTTGGTGACGCCCCATTCCATGTACGGCCTCCTGCCTATGAGCGCGGTGTCGAAGACGGTGGTACGGACGGGTTTGGAGCTCTGCGGAACGTATCCGATATGCTTCGCAAGGTCCCTGCCGGACAGTGTGAGGACATCGGTCCCGTCGACCTCGATCCTTCCCGACTGGGGACGGTGGAGGTTGCAGAGACATCTCAGTAAGGTGGTCTTCCCGACTCCGTTGGGTCCGAGGATTGAAACTATGCCGTTATCCTCCACATCGAACGAGATCCCATCGAGGACCTTCCTTCCCCCGTAGGAGAAATCCAGGTCACGGACACTCAACTTCATGCCGCAGACCCCCTGCGACGGTATCCGCGGATAAGTAGGTAGAGGAACAACGGACCTCCGAGGAACGATGTGATGATACCAACGGGCAGAACGAAGGGCAGAAGGGTCTGACCGACGCAATCCGATATCAGAAGCACGATGGCACCCACCATCATCGAACCCGGAAGCACGAACCTGTGGTCGTTGCCGAGGGCCAGACGCACCATGTGCGGTCCGAGGAGACCGACGAACGCGATCACTCCCATGAACGATACGACGACCGATGTCATCAGGGCGGACAGGAGAAGGGTTCCCAGACGGAGTGCCTCGACGTTCACACCCAAGGACTGGGCGACATCGGCACCGCTGTCCAATGCGTTGAAATCCCACCTTTTCCAAAGGAAGAACGCAGAAATGGCGAGGACTACGACGGCTATCAAAGCGAGCTCGCTCCATCCGGCCTTGCCGAGGGAACCGAACTGCCAGAAGACGATGAGGGAGAGGGCGGTGTCGTTGAAGATGTACTGCATCGCGCTGATGCCTGCGGAGAATATGGAGCTGATGGCCACTCCGGCAAGGACCATCGTCTCCGC
>CALYUZ010000141.1 GCA_945492685.1 uncultured Methanomassiliicoccaceae archaeon
GACCGGAGTTCCTGAACAAGTGGGTCGGGGAGTCCGAGAAGGCCGTAAGGGAGACATTCAGGAAGGCCAGGCAGGCATCTCCCTGCGTGATCTTCATGGACGAGATCGACTCGATCGCACCCGAGAGGGGAACCGGCGGTGACAGCAACGTCACCGAGCGTGTGATCTCCCAGATGCTCACCGAGATGGACGGCCTCGAGAGCCTGAACGATGTGGTGGTGATAGCCGCGACCAACAGGCCCGACATCATGGACCCCGCACTGCTCAGACCCGGCAGATTCGACAAATCGATCTACATCGGACCCCCGGACAAGGACTCCAGGAAGTCCATCTTCGGCATCCACACCAGGAGCAAGCCCCTGGAGGACGATGTGGACCTGGACGCCCTGGCGGAGAAGACCGAGGGATGCACCGGTGCAGACATCTCGGCGATCTGCAACGAGGCAGTCATGAACGCGGTCAGGCGCCTGATCTCCAAGGGAGACACCCCCACCGACGAGGACATCGCCGCATGCAAGGTGTCCAACGAGGACTTCGAGAAGGCCATCGACAAGTTCGGACCCAAATCCCGTCAGACCCTGAAGGACTACGGGAACAGGGAGTGAACGACAAAACAGATCACCGGGCGGAGAGCCCGGAAACCCCTTAACATACAGCAAAGCAAGGCAAGGTGAACGAAATGATCGCAGACGACATTTGGAACGACCTCTTCGGAGGCTTCGACAGGATGAACAGAAGGATCGAGGACATGTTCTCTCAGATGGACATGGGCGGATCGGATGTCAAGACCTATGGGTACACGATGTACCAGGGTCCCGACGGAATCCCCCACGTCAGGGAGTTCGGGAACTGCGGCAGCAGGCTGGCACCCCAGATCAACGGGTCCAGGGAACCCTTCACCGACGTCACCCAGGAAGGCGACCTGGTCAGGGCCGTGGCCGAGATCCCCGGTGTGTGCAAGGAGGACATATCCCTCGAATGCACGGGGAATGTGCTCTCCATAAGGGTGGACACCCCCGGCAAGCAGTTCACGAAGGACCTGGCGCTTCCCTGCAAGGTCGATGTGGATTCCGCCAAGGCGGAGTACAACAACGGCCTGCTGGAGGTCACCATGGATGTGGCCGGACAGACCAGGGGCAAGAGGATCAGCATCGAATGATCCCGTCACCGGAGGGGGCACACCTCCTCCCCCTCCGGCCATACATGTTTTCCGCCGGACCGGGGGTCCAAACTCATACCTTTATATAGAAGATTAATCACTCTGACGATTATGGGCAGGAATGAGTTAATTAACACGACCCGCGCGATCCTGGCCAAGGCGGGATTCGATGTGTCCTCGGCCCTGAGCATCAGAGGCATATGCTTCGATGTGGTAGCCAGGATGGACGACACCGTACTCATCATCAAGGTCCTCAGCAACATCGATGCCTTCTCGAAGGAGAACGCGGAGGAGATGAAGACCCTCGCCGAGGCACTCGATGCCACACCCCTGGTCACCGGCGAACGTTCCAGTTCCGGGGCACTGGAGGCGGGGATCGTCTATTCAAGATTCAACATATCCATAGTCTCCAACGAGACACTTGCGGACCTCCTCCTGGAGGATGCACCGCCCTTCATATTCGCTGCACCCGGAGGACTCTACGTCAAACTGGACAGCGAACTCCTGAAATCCGTCCGTGAGGACCGCAGCATCAGCCTCGGTACCCTCGCGGAGACGGCAGGGGTGTCGAGACGCACCATCCAGATGTACGAATCCGGAATGGGTGCGATGATCGATGCCGCACTCCGCATAGAGGAGTACCTGGGACTCCCGATCATAGAGCCGATAGATCCCTTCACATTCAAGAGGGAGGAGCGCAGCAAGGAGGAGAGGGTCCACAACGACCCGGTGGATGCATTCGCATACAACCAGCTGGTCAACCTGGGATTCTCCGTCAGACCCGTGGTGAAGAGTCCGTTCGAGGCGGTCACCCACAACTCCAACACCCTTATGCTCACATCCCTGGGCTCGGATGACGAGAAAGTGGTCCAGAGGGCCATCGTCGCATCGGAACTGTCCAGGATCATGGACCGTTTCTCCGTTCTGATAGTGGAGCGCAAACACGAACGTGACAACATCAACTCCACCGCGGTCGTATCCAACGACGAGCTGAAGAAGATCGACGAACCCCATGAACTGACGGAACTCGTCGCCTCCAGGGGGACCAAGAAATGATCTCCGGAAAGGTCGGGGACTGTTCCGTGGATATCCTCCCGGTGGTGAACGGCCTTGTCTCCGAAGCGGAGAGGGTCAGGGGACTCATCGGTGATTACGAGGCATACGCAGTGTCCCTGGGGATAGAGGGGGTCCAGACGATCAAGAACCGCGCCAACATCGACGAGGAGTTCGAGGTCAGCGAGTTGGACCTTGTCTACGCAGAGCACATCTCCAAGTTCGGACAGGTTGAGTTCCCCTCCCCTGCGATGTGCGCCCTCATCGACTCCGTGAAGGAGAAGGGCATGAACGTCATACCCCTGGACATGAACGATGATGACTTCACGCAGATGTACTGCGACACCGTCGGTGTCACCGACTTCGTGAAGGAGCACCGTCTCGCCAAGAAGGGAATGAAGAAGCATTTCAGACTCGACAATCCCGAATCTTTCGCTAAGGAATGGGACGAGTACGTGAACACCGTGAAGGGATACCGTGAGACCTCCCGTAACAGGGAGAGGTACATGGCGGCCCAGATCAGGGACATCGCCAGGTTCAAGGGGAACCTCCTGGCGGTGATAGAGATGGAACGTGTGGACGGTATCGTCTCGGAACTGGGGTGGTGAATTGGTCTGTGACAGATGCGAGGAGAGCAGGAAGAGGGGATACTCCTTCTGCCCCGGATGCGGCAACCCCCTGAACGAGGGATGTCTGTACTGCGCACAGTACGAACGTGACGGTTACGAATACTGCGGAAAATGCGGAAGACATCTCGGGGAACACAGACAACCCGCGTCCGGTGACACAGGTGTCAGGTCGCCGAATCCGCTCAAGATGGGAACACTGTTCTCCACCGTCTTCATAGTCCTGGCCCTCGTGGCGGAACTCGGAGCGATGTTCTACTTCTTCGGAGAGGGACTGGATTGGATCGGTGAGAACGGTTCGACGTTCTTCCTCCTGCTCCCGGGCATAGTGAAGATCTGCACGTTCACGGGCGCATCTGCACAAGTTTACTTCGTACTGATAGCCGCGGCGATCATCGCATCGTTCATAGTCCTGATGTATCAGTCGCTGCCTGCCATGAAACCCAGGTCAGACGGTGATGCCTCGAAGGTCGAGAGAACACCGCTCTATGGTATCGCACTGCTGTTCGGATCCGTCATAATCATAGAACTCGTGATCAATCTGATAATGGCGGCCATCGGCAGTCCGCTCGAGATCCCCGAATGGATCGATGATATGACCATGGGCGAGGCCATATTCGAATATGCGGAGGCCGCGGTGATCGAGGAGATCGCCTCCAGGATCGTC
>CALYUZ010000142.1 GCA_945492685.1 uncultured Methanomassiliicoccaceae archaeon
TATTCATACCATTCTAATTTCAGAGTATGAAACATGATTCCACATACACTTATATCACCAACTCGCTGGTCTCCTACCCCAATTCTTTATCCCAGACACATATCACGGAACATGAACACCGGACGTGCGGCAAAGTTCCCTTTTCTGAAGGAATCATCCGAATTCGCCGAGAAGAACTCAGCGGACCTGGAGGACCTCCTCATATCCCTGAACTACGAGCCAGCACGCACCCGCGGTGTACAGAGGGTGATGGATGCCCTGCAGCACTCCGAGGTGTCATACACACCTCTGATGAACGACTACGACCGCCTGATGGAGGTCATGTCATACCCGTACGCGAGGATGATAGTCTCCATGGTAGGGGACAGGTTCCTCACCAAAAGATATGCCCTTGCCGAGGCCGTGAGGATGAACAGGCTCCTGAGCACCGAGGACCATGAAACCGTTCGCATCGTGTCAGAGGAACTGGGAGTGGAATCGTCGGTGGATGCCGACGGTATCATGCGCATGAAGTTCACAGATTACTTGATGCTGTCATCCAGACTGAAGGCGATAGAGTGGAAACTGATCAACAGCGACGTCCACCACGGCCTGGTGTACCTTCCACAGGACAAGTTCAGTCGTCTGATGCAGAACGCCCTCCAGGACAAGATCGAGTCCGAACTCCCCCTCATGACCCCCGAGGAGTACAGGAAATATCTGCAAGGAGACGTCACGAAGGTGACGATCGCCCTCGAAGAGGAGAAGAGACAGTTCGATCCCACAGGCGGAAAGGGGATGGAGAGCCAGTACCTCCCGCCATGCATCAGCCACATCATGGAGATGTCCAGACAGGGACTGAACCTCCCCCACAGCGCCAGATTCGCACTCGTGACCTTTCTGAAGGCCCTGGGTATGGACTACGACGGGATCATCAGGGTGTTCTCGGAATCACCCGACTTCGACGAATCGAAATCCGAGTATCAGATCAAGCACATCACAGGTGAACTGGCCGGGACCGACGGATACACACCCCCTGAGTGCAAGACCATGAAGACCAACGGACTGTGCTACTGTCCGGACACGTTGTGTCAGCAGGAGTGGATGAACCATCCGCTCTCATACTACAGGGTGAAATCCAGGAACTATCAGAAGAAGGATCAACAGAACGGAGAGAAGAAGGAACAGGAATGAGAAAAGGGGTTCGAAAGATGTTTTCCGAGAGGGTCACTCCTTCCCGGCGTCGTCCTCCTTGCAGAGGTTCCTCCAGGTGATGATACCCCTCTGGATCGCGGTCAGGTTCCCGACCACGGCGAACCAGAGCATCATGATCTCCAGCCAGTTGATCTCCATGCCGCAGATGGTGAACGAACCGTATCCGACTGACATCATGATCAGCTGGATTATGGGGAACAGCGTGGAGAGCACGACCCTGTCGGCACGTCCGAGCAGTCCCGCGTAGAGACGGGGTGCACCGATTGCCTGGGCCTGTGTACCCATGTAGGATGTGAGGAGCACTCCGATGAGGGCGAACATCCCCAGATACGGGTTGCACCATGCACTGAAGGCGACACCACCGATCATGAACACGTCGGCATACCTGTCAAACACATGATCGAGATAGTCTCCCTTGCGTCCGGCCTTGCCGGCGAGCTTGGCGACCTTTCCGTCCAGGGCATCGAAGTACCCTGAGACGAGCACCATTATACCTCCGAGCAGCAGGAGCCACTTGAACTCCTCCCGTCCATCGAGATAGTATCCGCTGAAGTAGAACAGCAGACCGCATACGAGGGCCAGGATCAGGCCGACCCACGAGATCATGTTGGGGTTGACGTTGATCAGCCTCTTGGCAACGGGCGCCAGTGCGAAATCCGCCCTCGCCCTCTGTCCGTCTAGAACCATCTGTCCATCTCCTCGGACCAATCGGTCCTTCCGGGGAGGTAATCCGAGAACTCCCCTTTTACGATTTGCTCCACCGCATCGGCAGAGGACGATGGATCCCCCTCGGAACAGTCCACCTCGTACACGGGAATGTCGGAATCGGTGGCCTCGCAGAGGATGACGTCGAGGATCTCGGACTGGACGTTCTCCCTGACCTTCTCGGGACCGTAGCCCCTGGCCTCCAACCTCTCCGCGAGAACGGACGGGTTGCATCTGAGCACGATTATCTCCCTGCAGTCCATGAAATGGGACAGGTGACTGTCCATCAGATAGAGGTCATCGGTGTCCCTGTACCGCTGGAGGGAATCGTTGAGGAGGTCCAGGTCCACCTCGTGGGTGTCCCTGGCGGCATCCAGCTCGCCGAGCAGACCGTGGGAACGGATGTGCTCGTTCATGTCGATGACATTGTACCCGCGGGAACGGAGTTCCGCCGATACGGAGGTCTTCCCCGTTCCCGGGGTGCCTGTGATGGCCACGAGCGTCATGCGATCTCTCTCATGTAGGGCTCCGCCCTCTCGACGGCCTTCTCCCAGGAGGGTGTGTTGGTGAGCGCACCGACAGCCTCCACGGCGAAGGATGCCACGGATGACGCGATGACGAGCGCCTCGGGGACGTCATAGCCGTGATAGAGCGCGGAATAGAATCCGGCACGGTAGTTGTCGCCCGCCCCTGTCACATCGACGGCCTTCTCAGCCTTGACAAGTGGGATGCTGACGACCTCATCTCCGATCCTGGCCACGCTGCCCTTGTCCCCGTTGGTGGTGACCACAAGGGACGGAGGGGCATCGAGGATGCTTCCGAGACCGAGGTACCTGCAGATGGTCTCCGCCTCCAGTTCGTTGCAGAACAGGGAATCGGCCATAGGCATCGCCTCCTTCACAAGGTCGGCGTTCCACACATGGTGGACCTCCTGTGCGGGATCCAGGGCCATCTCGGGACCTCCGGACAGCTCGCGCATCAGGGAGATGTAATATGAGGGTTGACCGGTGCAGAAGTGCACCTTCTTGGACTTGGATGCCATCCCCGTGAGCCTTATGCCGAGATCGTCCGCATGTCCCTGGGGCCCCTGGTAGAAGAAGACCCTGGTAGTCAACTGTCTGTCGTTGATGATGACGCAGGTGGATGTCTCCTGACCCTCAAGTGTGACGACCTCGTCCATGATCAGTCCGGAATCCTCCATGAACCTGTGGTAGGCAGAGGGGAAGTCCGGCCCGATGAAGGCGCAGAGGGCGGTGGGGCAGCCCAGCTTGGCCGCGGCCACCGCGATGTTTGGTCCGGTCCCGCCGAGCGTGGTCTTCTTGGAGAGTGCGTCGGCGGTTATCCCGGGAGGCAGGAACTCGTCGATCGAGATGATCTGGTCGACGGTGACGTGTCCGTATACGGATAGGAAAGGGTCCTTCAGGTCCCTTCCTCCCATCCGGTGATGTATTTGATCTGTCCCTCGCTCAGGCTGTCGATGGTCACACCCATGGAGGTGAGCTTGAGCATGGCGATCTCGGAGTCGATCTCGTGGGGGACGTTGTAGACCTGGTTCTCCATCTCCTTGTAGTGCTG
>CALYUZ010000143.1 GCA_945492685.1 uncultured Methanomassiliicoccaceae archaeon
GAAGATGTCCGTGTAGGTGCGGCTGGTCCTGACGTCGGAGTCGTTGACGAGGCCCTGGCGCCTCCTCTCCTGGACTTCCGCTTCCGTCAATCCATTCATGGGAACCGCTCTTCAACCTCCTATTTATATCAACTGATATCAACGTCTGTGAACTCGGAAGCACCATGACCCACATGGTCGGCTATCAGGTTCATCGGCCATATCTCGACCTCATCCGGAGGGAGATCGGTAGAGACATAGTCGATGAAGCACCTCACAGGCAATCCATAGTGTACCGATGCAGCCTGGGCGTATACAGACAGCTGGAATGTGTAAAGGTCCCTAAACCTCGGGGTCTCGTCGGTCTTGTAGTCATGGATCTCCACCCTGTCCGGAAACACGGCGATGAGATCGATCTTCCCACGGAGGGTTATGTCCGTACCGGGGATCGGAAGACCGCAGTCAACCTCCCCTTTGACATCGGCACCCCTCAGACCTTCGAGGATCGACCGTATGCGCGGAATCTCGGGAAGCTTCTCCTTGGGGGTTCCGCCATGGAGCATCAGATATGCCATCTTGTGGACCTTGTCGCCGTAGTCCCTTCCCTTGCCACAGACCTCGTCGCATCCCTGCTGAGGCTCCTGACCCGTCTCGATGTCGAAATCCATGAGATCGTGGACTGCCATGGTGCGTCTCCTGCGGATGGCAGCGGGTACATCGGGCCTGTCGATCAATCCCCCGGAATCCATCTCGATATCGGAACAGACCTCCGGGATCGTGGTGATCAGATCCTTGGAGAGATGCCTGAAAAACGGCGAAGCTGACGAGCCGTTGCAGATCACCGTCTCGTACTGCTTGGCACGGGACATGGCAACGAACATCAGACGCCTCTGTTCGTCATAATCGATGGGGACAGCCTTCTTGGCCAGTCTCGTCTTCCAGGACTTGCAGATTTTGGTGTAATCGCAATAGCGGGCCACCTCCTTGGTGCACCTGATGCCCAGCAACGGATCATAGGTGAATGTGGATGTATCCCTTGTCGGCTTCGGAACGGTCCCCCTGTCTATGAACGGCAGGATCACCGCAGGGAATTCGAGGCCCTTTGACTTGTGCATAGTCATTATCTTGACCGCCTCGGTCTCGACCGTACGTTCCACATCATATGTGGTGCCGTTGTCTATATCGTCCTCGATTATCCTTATCACATCGGAAACGGTCAGCAGCGAAGACCTGTGCAGAGAAGATATGCTCGAGATGATGGCCTGGGTGATGTCGTTGTCCAACCCGTAGTAGTCGAATATGCATGTGAGCAGTTCGGTGATCCTGCGTCTCTTGTTGCGGAGCAGGGACCTCTGGGCGATCAGTTCGGCCGGAAGGTCGAAACGTACACGTCCTCCGGGGGAACCGCTGTCTGGCTTGCGCTTCTCCAATTCGTCTAGGGTATATCCCATGTCGGCGAGGATGGGCATGTATCCCCATTCGTCAGCCTCGTTGTTCACGAACCTGAGCCAGGCCAACGCGAGCTTGCCCTCGCGTGTGGACATTATGTCAACATCCCCGTACAGGTATGCCGGGATTCCCGCCTCGGTACAAGCCTCCATGATCTTGACACACTGATCGTTCTTCCCCGCTATCACCGCGATATCACCGTATCCCATGGGCCTGGGTCCGTCATCGCCATGGACGATGTAGTTTCCGGATGATACGTAGTCTCCGATAGCGGCGATGGTCTGCGCGATCTCATCATCCCTGTCCTCGGCCTCGACATAGCGTATGTCCCTGTCATCACCGATATCGACCCTGCCGGCGGTGATGTGTGTGATGTCGGGAACCCTGACGACCTCGTTCTGGGTGGCGGGCATAAGCAGACATTCGTACGCAGTGTCGATGATCTCCTGTGTGGAGCGGTAGTTCACATCCAAGGGGAGCCTGAAGACCTCCGGGATGGTGAACGGTACGCGCCTGACACCGTCATCGTTCAGGAAGCGTCTGAGCGACACCACCCTGTCCTCGAATTCAGTGATGTTCTCGATGGAAACGTACCTGAAACCATAGATACCCTGCTTCCAATCACCGACAACGCACAGATTGGGCTCTCTGAGGATCATAAGGGCTATCATCAGTTGGTTGGCATTGGTGTCCTGGAACTCGTCGATCATCACGTAACGGAAGGAGTTCCTCTGACGGACGTGGGCATCGTTGTAGAGCACGGTGAAGGCGAAGGTGGACACGAGACCGAATGTCAGCCTGTTGTCCCTGATGCTCTGCCTGATGAACTCGTAATAGACATCATGGATGAACTCGAAGAGGCCGGACCTGTCGCCGTCAGCGGCCATGATGATATCATCATCGCTGATCAGGAGCATGTCGGGTGCGGACTGGTAGTCGTCCATATCCTGTTTCTTGATGAGGTCCTTGAGAGAACCTTCGTTGCGAAGCGACCTCAGGCGCCTACCGACCTCATCCACATCACCCTCGACGGACCTGCCGTTCTCCCTGTCGAACCAACCCTTGGACAACGGGACGATACCGCGGGCCATCAGTTTGTCGATCGTGGACATCACGGCCATCGGATCATCGGTGGCGACCTTCGCATCGTCGCCGTAAAGGTCCCCGGATTCACTTAGGAACCTGTCGAAGAACCTCAGGAAGTAGTCGCGGTTCAGAGTGGGATTTGTCGACATCCTGACGTTGTGTGTCAGTGTCTCCCTTATCCCGAAGAACTCGCTGATCTGGTCCGGAGCGTCCATCACTATGGACAGACAGAAAGAATCGAATGTCCTGGCCTGGATCTGTTTGGATTCCTTGACCATGCCCCTGTCCATCAAGGCGGCCTTGAGACGCTGCGACATCTCCATGGCGGCGTTGTTGGTGAACGTGAGGAGCAGGATATCGTTCGGAGATACATCCTCCTTCTCCAGTATGCGGAGGTACCTCTCTGTGATCGTCTTCGTCTTCCCCGTACCGGGGCCAGCATCCACCACGACCATACCGTCGACGGTGGCGGCAATCCTCTCCTGGGATTCATTCAGAGCCATCGGAATCATCCTCCAGCACGACGATGTCCCTCGTGCATATCCTGTAGTAATCGCAACCCTCGCACGGCGTCAACGGCCGGGCGGGGAAGTCGGTGGAACGTTGGGTGATCATCTCCCTGTGCATCTCCTCCAGGACATCGGCGAACTCCCTCGCATGTTCAGAAGGGATCTCCAGGGAGGAGGGCGTCATGATGCAACCTCCAGAGATGCATTTGACGACCTTGTTGACCGCGGGACGGACACCCTTCATGTTGGTCTTGTTGTCCTTCATACCGCAGGAATCCAGGATTGCATGCAGCATTCCCTCGTCCGATGACCAGGCATCCGGATCGGGACCTCCCATCTCCTGCAGCACATCCATGATCTCATCGACATGTTCCCTGAACGATTCCGATAGGTTCTCGGACAGGTACTGTCTGACG
>CALYUZ010000144.1 GCA_945492685.1 uncultured Methanomassiliicoccaceae archaeon
GCCGGCGGACGCGGAGTCGGATGTGTCGAGGCTCCCAGGGGAACCCTCACCCACGACTACACCTGTGACGAGAACGGAATCGTCACCGCCTGTAACATGGTCGTCGGAACCACCAACAACAACGGACCCATCTGTATGGACGTTGCCAAGGTGGCAAAGGCACTCATCCACAACTTCGAGGTCTCTCCCGGTCTGCTGAACATGGTTGAGATGGCGTTCAGGGCATACGACCCCTGCAACTCCTGTGCAACCCACAGCCTGCCCGGACAGATGCCTCTGACCGCGGTCATCAAGAACGCGGACGGATCCGTATACGACACCATCACCCGCAACTGAAGGTGAAAACCGAGGGGGTCATCCCCCTCTTCTCAAAAACCGATTATGACGTCCCCCTCGGGCTTTAGTCGGGGACGTCAACTATACTTTGCCCTTTTCTTCGGAGACGGTTTGAAGCGGTTGTTCTCACGGCCGCGTATCATCAGGTCGGAACGCTTTCCAAGATCTATCCCATCCAGAAGGTAGAGATGGGCATTGTCCAGGTCCAGGAGACCGCTGTTGAGTACAGGCCCCAGGAGGTCCTCGTCGATAACATTGACTGGGGATCCCCCCAGCATCCTGTTGAATGCGGGAATCACCAGGAACCTCTCGGGAAGTCTGGGGTATCTTTCATCATCAGTCCCGTTGAAGTATCCTCTGAACCAACATGGCTCGGTCATCTGACGGCCAACACCGTCACGGAACATCACTGCAGGGTGATTGTGTGCCATGACGAGGGTTCTGCAATCCATCACATCTTCGGAGGGCCATGTGTGACCGTGGACGAATCCCGTGTCTTCTATCTTCAGTCCGGACGCGGGACGTATCTTCACCCTCGATGGGAGGAATTCCTCGATCTGGGTGTCATGGTTCCCACGAACAACATCGATTATGTCGAAACGTTCGAAGAGTCTTTCGAAGAAATCGGGAATCTCCGCATATTCCTGTTTGGTGGATCCTGGAACGGAATCCTTCACATCGCCGATGACGATCAGTCTGTTGACGTCATCCTCAGATGCCTCGATGATGGCATCGTACATATCCGAGGTGTGTGAGGTGAGATGGAATCCCTTGGATCTGAGGTGGGACTCAACACCGATATGGAGGTCCCCTATCACGAGGTTCGTATCCGCTTTGAGTGCGGGGATACCGTAGACCGGTTGCAGGTCCATGGTTCACTCCAGATAGGTCTTGAGAACCGATGGGATGCTGTCTATGATGTCCGTGGCGATCAGTCCATATGATCTCTCTTTGAAAGCGATCTCCCCGGCTTTCCCGGAGATGAATGCTCCCAGACAGGCGGCATCGAACGGTGTCATCCCCTTGGACAGGAGGCCTGCGACGATGCCGGAGAGTACATCTCCCGTGCCGGCACCGGTCATTGCGGGTGTACCTGTACTGTTGATCCTTCTACGGTCATTGTATGTGACCACATCCTCTCTGCCTTTCCTGAGGATGACCGCATGGATCTCGGATGACAATCCTTCCTGGCTGATGCCCTCCACATTCAATCTGGCGTACTCACCTGAATGTGGTGTGACTATGGTCCCTTCCGGTAGTTTCATTCCAGTCACTGCGGTGATACCATCTGCATCTATGACCATCCGTGTATTGCACCCTTCCACGAATTCGCGGACCGTTTGTATGGACTCCGGATCGGTTCCGATGCCCGGTCCAATCAGTACCGCATCGTAATTCCGTTGTTCTTCCAAAAGAATGGGCAAGTGTATCGGTGATAGATGGTCTCCCGATAACGATGTTACCATGAGTACGGGTGATGAGAGTGATATGATCTCTGCAGAGGATTCGGGAGTGAAGACACGTACGATGTCTGCCCCTATGCGTAATGCTGCAAGGGATGACATGATAGGTGCACCGAAATACGGTCCACCGGCTATGACCATGAGCCTGCCGTTTTGACCTTTGTGACTGTCATTCCCTGGAACAGGATATCTCAGCATATCTCCTGGCCCGATGATGGAGGATGCTTCCTCGGGGATGCCGATGTTCGATATCAGGATCTCGCCACAGCAGTGTTCATCCATCCCGACCTTCACATCATGGAATGTGATGGTGTGTGCCGGCATGATCGCAACATCCGTGCCGAGTCCTGATGGGATGTCCACGGAGACTATGACCTTCCCTGAAGCATTGGCATCGATGATGAACTGTCTGTACGGGTCCCTGACAGTTCCGGAAATGCCGGTTCCGAGAGCACAGTCGACGATTATGTCTGCCTGTTCGATGCAATCTTCTGAGTACATCGATATGTCGCATTCCAGAAGCGAATATCTCTCCCGGGCGATGTCCGTGTGTATCTGTGACGCTTTTTTCAGGAGGGCGACCTTCACCCTCGAGGGATCCATCCGGAGTGCGGCGGCAAAACCATCGCCTCCGTTGTTTCCCGGGCCACAGACGAAAAGTATCCTCTCGGACGGATAATGGGATTCGAGGAAATCGGCCACAGCCTTTCCGGCATTGTCCATGAGTGAGGCCACCGAAACGCCGAGAGCCTCGGAGTTCATATCCAGAACCCTGGAATCGGTGGCTGTGATCATGATATCACTTCTTGCTGTTCTTGACCAGGATCTCCCCGATCTTAGGCAGGAGCTCTGTCTTCGACATGACCCCTCTTTCCACACGGACGCATCCGTGGCGGTCGCGGGGTGCTTTGGGATAGGACATGTCCTCGAGAATCTCATATTCGAGATCGAGGATCATCGCTCCCTTGGCGATGATATCCAGATCGGGATTCTCGACACAGAGTTC
Organism: uncultured Methanomassiliicoccaceae archaeon; assembly: GCA_945492685.1. GTDB lineage: Archaea > Thermoplasmatota > Thermoplasmata > Methanomassiliicoccales > Methanomethylophilaceae > Methanoprimaticola. The sequence continues at coordinate 2,806 of CALYUZ010000144.1, forward strand.
CCTGGGGAGTCTCCTACCCTCGGCTCTGGTGCGGTTGATATCGAAGTATTCGGGCCAGAGTGTTATGGCAACGTCTGCATCATAGGTCATGAGCATGGCATCAATATCGTCTAGATAAAGTCTTGCCGTGATAGGATGAAGAAAATGTCGCCCCAGAGAGGGGCGGTAAGTGGTTTGTGTCAATGTGATTACTCAAGCAGGACTGCGTTGATTGCCCCATCCTGGCCGGGCCTGGATGTGACGATGGCGTCACCGATCTCGGTGGTGATGGTGGCACCTTTGTTCATGATGTTACGCTGAACGTAGTTAGGATCAGCGGGGTTCGTCTTAACGGTCAGGATCTTGACCTTCTTGACGGTGTTCGTCTTCTTGTCGACGACGTTTGCGTACTCTGCGCTGAGCATACCAACCTTGACACTTCCGCCGGCTCCGCGATACTGCTTGAGGCTCTGTGCACCGATCTTGGTGAACTGCTTCTCTCTGCCGATCTCGAACTTTCTCTTACCCTTGTTGGCGACGAGCCTGCCGCCAGTGGGCTTCCTGTTGGATTTACCCTGCCAAAGTGCCATTGTAATCGAGCATGCTAATCATGGTTCCCTATTTAAAACTAACTATAAAG
>CALYUZ010000145.1 GCA_945492685.1 uncultured Methanomassiliicoccaceae archaeon
GAGGGCGTACCGTCTGGAGAAGCACCTGAAGACCCCCGCGAAGCTCTACTTCAAAAGGGAGGATATGCGCCCCCTCGGAAGTCACAAGGGGAACACCGCACTCGCACAGGCTTACTACAACGCCGAGAGCGGAATCCACACCCTGACCACCGAGACCGGTGCCGGACAGTGGGGAACCGCACTCTCCATGGTCTCCAACATGTTCGACATCGACACAACCGTGTTCATGGTCAAGGGAAGCTACAACCAGAAGCCCTTCAGGAAGACCCTGATGAACATGTACGGTGCCAAGGTCTACGCATCCCCCAGCGAGCAGACCGAGTTCGGAAGGAAGATCCTGCAGGAGCATCCCGACACCACAGGTTCACTGGGAATCGCCATCTCCGAGGCATGCGAACTCGCCGTCAAGGATGAGCACACCTGTTACTCCCTCGGAAGTGTTCTGAACCACGTCATGCTCCACCAGACCGTCATCGGACTGGAGACGATCGAGCAGATGAAGATCGGTGAGATCGAGCCCGATTACATGATCGCATGTGTCGGAGGAGGATCCAACTTCGCGGGATTCACCTTCCCCATGATGTACGAGAAGAAGCAGGGCAAGAGCGATTGTGAGATCATCGCCGTCGAGCCCAAGGCCGCTCCCTCGTTGACCGAGGGTGAGTTCAAGTACGACTTCGGAGACACCGCCGGAATGACCCCCCTCCTGATGATGTACACCCTCGGACACGAGTTCATCCCCAAGGGAATCCACGCCGGAGGTCTCAGGTACCACGGAATGTCCCCGCTAGTCTCCGCGGCTTACGACCAGAAGATGATCTCAGCCGTGTCCTACGACCAGCCCGATACCTTCCAGGCCGGAGTCACCTTCGCCAAGACCGAGGGAATCGTTCCTGCACCCGAGTCCTGCCACGCTGTCAGGGCCGCTATCGACAAGGCGTTGGAGTGCAAGGCCACCGGTGAGGAGAAGACCATCGTGTTCTGCCTGTCCGGTCACGGTCTAATCGACCTGTACGGATACGAGCAGTACCTCGAGGGAATCCTCCCCTCGTCATCGGTCGACAACTGATCGAAAGAAAACATGGAGGGGTTTACCCCCTCCTTCTCAGAGTTTGAAGAGTCCTTCCTTACCGGAACCGACCTCGAAATGATATTTCACGATACCGAGGTCCACCAGGGAGTACATTCCGCCTGTCTTTTCAGCGGTGACTTTCTCCCCATCCAGTGTGAACAGGAACTTCTGCTGGTTCATCGCGGTGGGAGCGAGCATCGCCGCCTCCATTCCATCTTTGAACCATCCAGGCATTTCGCCCTGAACCTTGCAGAGGTCTGTCATCGGCTTGCTCTTGTGCTCCACGCCCTGTGTGTTCCCGTATCCGAGGGCGATGGCACACAGGAGCTTCTCTCCGGAACCGACCTTGCATCCAGCCTTCCTCTTGCTGAACGTGAGGGCGACCCAGCAGGTGTTCAGTCCCATGGACTGTGCGAGGAGAACGAGCTTCTCGCCGTAGTATCCGATCTTCTCGTCCTCTCCCTTCTTCCCGACCATGGCGATGTAGTTCCTGACCCCGGAGAACTTCCCGTAGTGGGCCATGAAGCTGTCGAATGCCGTGGGCTCCTCGGTGACGAGCTGTATGTTGAGTCCGCTTGACCTGTTGCATTCATCGATGGCCTTCCTGAGTTCGTCCATCTTCTCTTTCTCGATCTTCCTATCGCTGTAGCTCCTAACGGAGTGTCTGTTCTTCATCGCTTCATTGATCCTGAGATGAACGAACTTATAGCATTAGTCTTTCATAAGACCTTTGAACATCACGAAATGGGCTATTTTTCCAGCAAAATCCATCATATTCCATGTTCATTTGTTGATTTTTGCCTCGTATCAGCCTCCACAGAGTATCAATAGGAGAAAGAATCCGGACGATGGGTTCCCTGAATGTAATGCTATATAGCATTAGAACAGGCGGGCCCATGACTTTCATCAGGACACAGGATGTGAAAGGGAACGAAGATGGGACAATGATCAGCGTAAGCGCATCCATCTTCGGGAGCGTATACGTCCAAGGACCGGTCAGATGGTCCGCATGGAAGGTAAGGATACGCGGATCAGCATCACTTTCGGTGACCTCCCCCGATTCGGTTCATATACCCTGTTGCAATCTTATCAATCATGGGGCAGGAAAACAGGGACGATAAAGGAAGGGGGATATACCTCACCGTGAAGCTCAAGTTGGATCCTGCCTCGGAAGAGAAGCGGAGGATCGACCGCAACATCGAGGGGAACCGTGTCGTTTACAACCAGATGGTCACATACTGCAAGCTCCATCTGGAGAACGAAGGCCGTCTTCCGACCCAGTTCGACCTGAACAGACTTGGTGCGGAGATATGGAGGAAGAACCCGTCGGTCAAGTGTATTTACAACAACAGCATGCATGTGACCTCCGGACGTGTCCTCCAAGCGTACAAGAAGATACTGGAGCACAACTCCAAGCCCGATGCGGGAGGCGCTGTGTCCTCCGGACACAGGCCCAGGTACAAGACCGTGAAGGCCGCCCGTTCATACGGATACCCCAAACGTCAGGATTTCGGTTTCTCCAGGAAAGGGAAGAGGAGGTACATACGCCTGGGGAAGGTGGGAAACGTCAGGTTCTACGGTCCCGAATTTCCGAAAGGGACACCGAAGACGTGCATCGTGTCCCGTATAGACATGGGAACACATTCCGAATACTACGCATCCGTCACGTTCGAGATGCCCGAAGGCTATGCAACGGACGAGTTGTACCCCGAGATCGACACATCCCAACCCGTGGGGATCGACCTGGGGATATCCTCGGTGGCCGTCTTCTCGGACGGCACGGTGTTCGAGAATCCCAAGCACTATCTGAAACTCCGGAAGAGGTTCGAGAAGCTCCAGCGCAGGCTTTCGAAGGCCGTTCCGTTCACGGAAGAGTATGACAAGGCGAAGTCCAGGGTGGACCATGCGTACAGGAAACTGAAGAACATGAGGAAGAACACGGTCAACCACATCGCCCATGATGCGGTTTACCTCCACGGAGGGATAGCGATGGAGGACCTCTCGGTCAAAGGTCTGAGAGGTATCTCCAGGTCCCGGAGGATGACCAACTACTACAACGATGCTTCGTTGGGTGCGGTTCAGACCAGGATCCGCGATGTGGCAGCATGTGCTCATCGCAAGGTCGTACTGGTCGATCCGAGAGGAACATCGCAGATATGCTCCGCATGCGGAGCATATGTCAAGAAAGGTCTGGACGTGAGGATACACCATTGTCCGGAGTGCGGACTGAGGATCGACAGGGACCTCAACGCTGCCATAAACATATTGAACCGTGGGTGGACCGGCCACCCTGACCCGGATAGGTCGAATCGCCCAGCTTAGGGGCACGATGAACACATCTAATGC
>CALYUZ010000146.1 GCA_945492685.1 uncultured Methanomassiliicoccaceae archaeon
GGATAGCAGTCTTCATAGTGGAGCAGGACTGCCCCTTCCAGGACATCGACGACATGGACGACAAGGCCATCCATGTGTACATGAAGGATGAGGATGGATTGGCCGCATACCTCAGGGTCCTCCCCCCGGGATCAAGATATGCAGACGCATCGATCGGGAGGGTGATCTCCATGAGGCGCAGACAGGGACTCGGCACGAAGATCATGTCCCTTGGGATAGAGATCGCAAGGAACGAGTTCCATGCCGGACGCATCCTGGTGGAGGCCCAGACCTATGCCAGGAAGTTCTACGAGACCTCCGGTTTCAGACAGTGTTCGGAGGAGTTCCTGGAGGACGGGATCCCCCACATCATGATGGCATTGGAACCCTCCGAGTGACGTTCTCCGGAATGCATCGATATCACCCATCGGTGGGATGCGAGGGTTCAAGTGGACATCCAACATTACGCCGACCAGAGGAATCGAAATGGGAAAACCCTTGCTCACAGAGGAATCGATCCAGGAGGAGACCAAACTCCAGGACACTCTCAGGAACATCAAGCATGTCATCATCGTCATGAGCGGAAAGGGAGGGGTCGGTAAGAGCACCGTGTCCTCCAACCTTGCCGCAGCACTCTCCATGAAGGGATACCAGACCGGTATCATGGACATCGATATCACCGGACCCAACATCCCCAAGATGTTCGGCGTCGAGGATGAGCAGCTCACCGTGAACGAGGCGAGGCAGCTCGTGCCCGTCATGGTTCCCCCGTCCCTCAAGATCATGTCCATGGCATTCCTCCTTCCCGAGAAGGATGCCCCCGTCATGTGGCGCGGACCCGTCAAGATGGGTGCCATCAAGCAGTTCATCGAGGATGTCTGCTGGGGAGACCTGGATTACCTTGTCATCGACATGCCCCCGGGAACCGGAGACGAGGCGCTGTCCATCGTCCAGCTGATCCCCAAGGCCGACGGAATGGTCATCGTGACGACACCCCAGGATGTCGCACTCCTCGACAGCAGGAAGTCCCTGGTGTTCGGTGCGGAGACACACATCCCCATCATCGGAATCGTGGAGAACATGAGCGGATTCGTCTGCCCCCACTGCGGAGAGGTCACCAACATCTTCAAGTCCGGAGGAGGGGAGGCCACCGCCAAGGAGATGAACGTCCAGTTCCTCGGTCGTGTCCCGATCGAGCCCGGCATCGTGGAGGCAGGGGACAGCGGTCTGCCCGTTGTCCTGAAATACCCCGAGTCCGCCTCCGCCAAGGCCTTCGAGGGCATCATCGACAGGATCGTCAAGACGGTCGATCACTGATGAAGATCATAGTGGTGTCGGAAGGGGAGTCCCTGGACTCCTATGTGGCCGATGACTTCGGCCACGCACCCTGCTTCCTGCTGGTGGACTCGGACACGTTGGATTATCACGTGATAGTGAACGAGTTCGCCGATGCTCCCGAGGGTGCCGGTATCGCCGTTGCCAACGCCATCGTCTCGCTGAAGGTGGATGCTGTCATAACAGGTGGTATCGGTACACATGGCATGAAAATCCTGGAGGATGCCGGAATCTACGTCTCCTACGATGAGGAGGGGATGGTGGAGCAGTGCATCACGGACTTCATGAGAAGGATGGAGCACAAGAGGAAGTTCGAGAACCAACCGTCCCAGTGACGGTGACTTACGGCGGGGGACCGCCGGATCCTTTTTCCACATGGCCGGAAGGCAATGTACAATAACCCATCCGACGATGACATCACCATAGCGTCAGTGAACGCAGGAGATGCAGATGAGGTTGTTCAGAACAATGGCGACGGCCGTTGCGATCGTCTCCGTGCTGGCCGTGCTGATCGTCATCCCTTCAACGGATGATGCCGACGGTTACGCGGAGTACGAGGTCGACGGTTTCGTGTACTTCTACAACGATGGCGACGAGGTCTTCCTCGAGGGGATCGTGTCCGAACATGGGGAGAAGGTCGTGATGGCATCATCCATCACGGTCGACGGAAAGGAACTGAAGGTCACGGGATTCTACCCGAACTCCACCTGGAAAGATGTGAGGACGGTCGTCATATCGGAATATGTGGATTCGGTCGACATCGACCAGGTGTACGTGGACTCGTGCGGGATCGGAAGGTTCGAGGTGGTTCCGGAGAACGCCTCCTTCATGGCGACATCCGACGGACTGCTGCTGAGCAAGGACGGGAGCACACTGGTCCGCGTCGGTCCGGGATTCGAAGGGGACGTGAGGGTCCCAGACGGTACCGTGAGGATAGCGGATTGGGCATTCTGCGGCTGTTCGAAGGTCACCGACATCGACCTGAACAGGGTGGAGTACATCGGCCAGAGGGTGTTCGACTACACCGACCTCGGCGGGAAGGATGTCTTCCTCCCGTCATCGCTCACACAACTCGACGGATACCTGGAGATCGGCAACGTCCACAGATACATCGTCGAGGAGGGGAACGAGGTCCTATCCAGCGACGACCAGGGTCTCGTCTACGAGAGGAACGGGAATGGAAGGGTCGTGGTGGGAATCGGATCCCTCGAGGGAACGATAACGATCGCCGCGGATGTCATCAGCCTTGGGATGGTCGGAACGAATGATGTGCGTGACGTGGACCTGTTCGTGGTTGAGGATGGGAACACGAAATACCGTCCCGGAGAGGGACCGTACGTCCAATACTACAGCAAGTACCAGGGAGAATGCATCCTCCTGGTAGCGGGAGCATACGATGGTATCATCACCATACCTGCGGAGATCCAGTACATCCACAACATGGGCAGCGTCCATGTGAGGCAGGGATTCGCCGTCGAGGAGGGGAACGAGAACTACGCCGCGGATGAGAACGGCATCCTGTACTCCTACGACATGGAGGCCATCCACAACATCCCGCAGACGGTGACAGGTGATCTTTCGGTGAGGGAAGGGGTGACGTCCGCCACGGACGGCGTCTTCGGAAACCTGGACAACATCACATCGATCACATTCCCCGAGGGATTCTCCCCGTTCATCTTCCGGATATGGGGATGCGACAACCTGGAGAGCCTCACGCTTCCCGAGAGCATGTCGAAGACAGCCCTGCTGAACATATCCGAGATGGAGAGCCTGGAGAGGATCACCTTCACGGGACATCCGTTCGATATCGGAAAGAGCTACACGTTCATCGGTGCGGACGGGGAGACGGAGGTCACATCTGATTATGATACAGGGGTCACGTTTATCCGCGGTGATGACGGGAGATTCTACGACGAGGCGTATGTCCCTCCGTCGGATGATTCCGGATTCCCGGTCTACGATGCCCTGTTGGTGATCGTCATCGTCGTTGTGATAATCGCATTGATCGCGGCGAGGGCACACAGGAACCATTAACCTTATTACCGGCGGGAGACCGCCGGTTTTTCCCCATATCACCGTCTCCGATCCAATGATA
>CALYUZ010000147.1 GCA_945492685.1 uncultured Methanomassiliicoccaceae archaeon
GACAACCTCCTCGACAAGTGCGGTGTGTCCGGGGACATCTTCGGTGCCGTGAAGGAGGCCGATGCCAACGTGGAGATGATCTCCGAGGGAGCATCCGACGTGTCCCTCAACTTCGTCGTCCCCATGGGCAAGGTGATCGATGTGGTGAAGGTTCTCCACGACAGATACATCGGTGGTCAGTGATGATGAGGGAATTCGAGAGCAGGGACGGGGTCATGATGATCGGCGGCAAGTCCGCCGTCGAGATCGCCGAGGAGTTCGGCACCCCGGTTTACGTTATAGACGAGGCGAGGGTCAGGGAGAACTACAGGAACATCTACGGTGCGTTCTCCAGGTTCATGGACACCAAGATTCACTACGCATGCAAGGCCAACACCAACCTGGCCCTGCTGAGGATCCTCGAACAGGAGGGCTCCGGGATCGACGCCGTGTCCATCGGAGAGGTCAAGACATGCCTGAAAGCGGGATTCACCCCCGACAGGATCATGTACACCGGTGTGAACGTCAGCAACCAGGAGCTCAAGGAGGTCGCGGACCTCGGAGTGATGATCAACCTGGACTCCGTCTCCGAGATGGAGAGGCTGGCCGAGATCGCACCCCAGCACGAGATCTCCTTCAGGATCACCCCCGGAGTGGGATCGGGACACAGCGCCAAGGTCATCACCGGCTCCAAGGGAGCCAAGTTCGGTATCCCTCTGGACGAGGTCATCAACACCTACGCCAGGGCGAAGGACCTGGGATTCAAGATCAAGGGGATCCACGCGCACATCGGATCCGGCGGACAGGTCGTCGAACCCTTCATGGACATGATGGAGGTCCTGATCAACCTGGTCAACGAGATCAAGGAGCTGGGCATCGACCTGGACTTCATCGACATGGGCGGAGGAATCGGAGTCCCCTACAGGCCCCAGGAGGAGGAGATGGATGTCGGCGAGCTCGCCATGAACCTCACCGACATGATCCAGGAGGAGACCGACATCAAGACGATCGTCCTGGAGCCCGGAAGGTACATCGTGTGCGATGCCGTTGTGCTCCTTACGGGTGTCAATGACGTCAAGGACGCAGGCATCAAGAAGTACGTGGGCTGCGACGCCGGATTCAACACCCTGATCAGGCCCGCCATGTACGACTCCTACCACCATGTGGCCCTGGCCAACAAGTTCGGAAAGGCATGCACCCAGAAGTACGACGTGGTCGGACCCATCTGCGAGTCCGGAGACTACCTCGCACACGACCGCGTGCTCCCCGAGCCCGTGGAGGGTGACATCGTCGCCGTCTACAACGCCGGAGCATACGGATTCTCCATGTCCAGCAACTACAACTCCAGACCCCTCTGCAGGGAGGTCCTCGTGAACGACGGCAAGGCCGAACTCGTCCGCGAGGCCGAGACCGTTGAGGAGATGTGGAGACACCAGATCATCCCCGAGAGGCTCGCCTGATGAAGTTCTGGAAGTATCACGGACTCGGGAACGACTTCGTCCTGGTGGACGGACATGACGGTACAGTCGCGATAGACAGCGACTGGTGCGTCCGCATGTGCGACCGCCACTTCGGCATCGGAGGGGACGGTGTCCTGTACATCATGCCCGGCGAGAACACCGACATCACCATGAGGATCATCAACGCCGACGGAAGCGAGGCGGAGATGTGCGGGAACGGCATCAGGTGCGTCGCCAAGCACGCCTACGACTTCGGGATCGTCGACAAAGAAGTGTTCTCCATACACACCCTGGCCGGCGACCTGGAGGCCACCGTCTCCGTCACCGACGGAAAGGTGAGGACCGTCAGGATCAACATGGGAGCACCGATCCTCGATGCGAGGACCGTTCCCGTGGATGCGGACGGCAGGTTCATCGACCAGCCCTTCGAGGCCGACGGGGTCTCGTTCAAGGCGAACGCCGTCTCCATGGGCAACCCCCATTTCATAACCTTCACACCCCTGGACGAGGCCACCGTCGACAGACTGGGGCCCATCCTGGAGCGCCATCCCTTCTTCCCCCGCAAGACCAATGTGGAGTTCTGCAGGGTGGAGGATGGGAAGATCTACATCAGAGTGTACGAAAGGGGTGCCGCATGGACCCTCGCCTGCGGTACCGGGGCCTGCGCCACAACGACCGCGGCCGCACTCAACGGGCTGGTCCCATTCGGTGAGCCCGTGGACGTCCACCTCCCCGGCGGATGGCTGAAGATCACCGTGGACCCCGACCTGGGCTACGTCCTCATGGAAGGACCCGCAGAACTGGTCTTCGAGGGAAACACAGAGGAGTGACATTCCATGACAACATTCGAGCAAGCAGACAGACTGAAACAGATCCCTCCCTACCTCTTCGTCAGGCTGGAGCAGCTCTCCGCCGAGAAGAAGGCCGCAGGATGGGACATGATCGACTTCGGTATCGGAGACCCCGACCTCCCCACACCCCAGTGCATCGTGGACGAGATGTACGAGCAGGCCAAGATCAACGAGAACCAGAAATACTCCTCATCCGCAGGCGAGAAGGACCTCCGCGTGGCCGTCGCCAAGTGGTACAAGAAGAGGTTCAACCTCGACATCGACCCCGACACCCAGGTGTGCATCACCATCGGTTCCAAGGAGGCCATCTTCAACATCGCACAGGCCTTCGTCAACTGCGGCGAGACCATCATCGCACCCTCCCCCGGATACCCCGTGTACTCCGGAGCATCCACCCTCTTCAACGAGGCCAAGTGCGTGAAGATCCCCCTCAGGGCCGAAAAGGACTGGCTCCTGGATGTGGACGAGTGCCCCAAGGACGCCAAGATGCTGTACCTGAACTACCCCAACAACCCCACCGGGGCCACCTGCGACGTCGCATACCTGAAGAAGGTCTACGACTGGTGCCAGGAGAACAACGTCATCTTCTGCTACGACAACGCCTACTCCGAGATGTGCTACGACGGATACCAGGCACCCTCCGCCCTGGAGGCCGGTCCCGACTGCATCGAGTTCGGATCCTTCTCCAAGACGTTCAACATGACCGGATTCAGGCTCGGATACGCCGTCGGACACCCCGACCTCATCGCCGGACTGAAGAAGTGCAAGGGACAGATCGACTCCGGAGCACCCATCTTCATCCAGAAGGCCGCCATCAAGGCCCTGGAGATGTACGGCGACGACGGAAAGCTCCCCAAGGCCATCTCCGACAACATGGCGATCTACGCCGAGAGGAGAAAGGTCCTGGTCGAGGGACTCCAGAAACTCGGATTCGACGTGAAGATGCCCAAGGGAACCTTCTACGTGTGGTTCAACTGCGGCATGTCCTCCTTCGAGTTCACCCAGAAGATGGTGGACCTGGGAGTCATCGTCACACCCGGATCCGGATTCGGCGAGAGTGCGGACGGTTACATCAGGATGACCGTCACCGAGCCCGTCGAGAGGATCAAGATCGC
>CALYUZ010000148.1 GCA_945492685.1 uncultured Methanomassiliicoccaceae archaeon
CCCACAGCATGGAGGACTACATCCTCGGCGGACGTCAGATGAACCCCTACGTCACCGCGCTCTCCGCGCAGGCGTCCGATATGAGCAGTTGGCTGCTCATGGGACTGCCCGGTGCGGTCATGCTCATGGGACTCGGAGAGGCATGGATAGGTATAGGATTGGCAATAGGTTCCTATCTCGCATGGCTCTTCGTCGCGAAGAAATTGAGAAAGCACTCCGTCGTATCCGGCAACGCACTCACGATGCCGGAGTTCTTCTCCAACCGTTTCAGGGATGAGAGGGGATACCTCAGGCTCATCTCGAGCATCATCATCCTGTTCTTCTTCGTCATCTACGTCGCATCCGGATTCAAGGGATGCGGAACCATCCTGACCACCATCTTCCCCGAGCTGGCGTTCAACGTCGCCATGGTCATCGGAGCGATCATCATCATCGTGTACACCTTCATGGGTGGATACAAGGCTGTCTGCTGGACCGATTTCATCCAGGGACTGCTGATGGTCGTGGCTGTCGTGGTCGTTCCCCTCGCCGCCATGGGACACCTCGGCGGATGGGAGAATGTGTCCTCCGCGTTGGACAACGTGGGTGTGGACAACTTCCTCAACCTGTTCTACGACAACGGAACCGCCCTGTCATTCATCGCCATCGTTTCTCTCCTGGCATGGGGTCTCGGATACTTCGGTATGCCCCACATCGTCGTCAGGTACATGTCCATCAGGAATCCCGAGGAAGTGAAGGTCGCACGCAGGGTCTCCCTCGTGTGGATCGTCATCGCTCTTGCGGCTGCGATCATGATCGGAATCATCGGAAGGGCATACTACATGACCGAGTACGGTGGTGTGATCGGTGCCGGAGGTTACGACCCCGAGCGCATCTTCATCACCATGGCCGGAGACATGTTCGTGCCCATCATCGCGGGACTTCTGTATGCTGCCGTCATGGCCGCCATCATGTCCACCGCGGACTCCCAGCTTCTTGTGGCTTCGTCATCGATCACCAACGATGTCCTCGGAAAGAGCAAGAGGTTCAACTTCTCCGATGACAAGCTGATGTGGATCTCCAGAGGTGTGGTCGTCGTCGTTGCGATCATCGCACTGTTCCTCGCGATGTTCGGAGGAAACAACATCATGGGTCTCGTGTCCTACGCATGGGCCGGATTCGGAGCCGCCTTCGGTCCCCTGATGATCCTCTCCCTGTACTGGAAGAGGATGAACATCCAGGGTGCCATCGTCTCCATGATCGTCGGATTCCTCACCGTCATCCTGTGGAACACGTTCCTCACGGCATCCACCGGAATCTACGAGCTCCTGCCCGGATTCATCTTCGCGCTCATCGCAGGTGTGGTCGTGTCCCTGGTGACACCTGCTCCCGCCAAGGAGATCGAGGACGAGTTCGACGCTGCCCAGGTCTACGAGGAGCCCCTCGAGAACTGATCACCTTTGAAAGACGGTGATCCCGGAACATTCCGGGACCATCGTCACCTTTCCATCCGTCACATTCTTCTATTTTCTCTTTCTCGGGTTGTCATGGCCGGGATCCAGGACTACGACACCATAACGGGCTGCTGCGAGGATGAGATGACCCTCAAGGGGTCCAGGTTCATCGGGATAATCATGCCCTGCAAGGTGGAGGAGGACATCCAGGCCAATCTTGCTGTTGTGGCAAAGAAGTATCCCAATGCCACCCACTACTGCTACGCGGCGATATTCGGGGGTTCCGAGAGGAAGGAGAAATCGAGCGACAACGGGGAGCCTTCCGGTACGGCCGGCAAGCCGATGCTGATGACCCTGAAGGGTTCCGGATTGTCGGACCTGATGTGCATCGCCGTGAGGTACTTCGGTGGTACCCTGTTGGGAACCGGAGGTCTCGTCCACGCTTATACGGAGACCACGAAGATTGCATTGCAGCATGTGCAGAAGGTGAGTCGCATCGCATGCTTCGTGTACAGGTTCACGTTGGACTACCCTTATTACAGCATATTCGAGTCCAAATGCCGCGATCTCATGGCCAAGAGGCCGGAATGCGACTACTATCAGAAGGTGGATGTGAAGGTTTGGGTCAGAGTCGGCGATGCCGAGGAGTTCGTCCGTCGCATCACCGACCTCACCGAGAGGCATGTCCGTCTGATGGAGATGCCCTCAGAGTATTGTTGAGTCTTAGGAGTTTATGATCCTGTCCAGCTCGACCAGCATCTTCGCGGTCTGCTCACCCTTGTCGGAGAGGGAGATCACGACTGTCGCCTTGCCTTCTGTGTCGGGGGCGATCTTCACGAGTCCGTACTCCTCGAGCTTCTCGATCTTGTCGGGCATCCTGGGATTCTTGGACACGTTCTCGTAGATGTCCATCTTCCTGCTGGAGCCGTGTTCATAGAGATAGAGGAGTGTGGAGATCATGTGTTTCTCCTCCAGGATCCTGGCACCTTCCGAATCTTGCATGATATACCTCTCGAAGGAACGGGGTACGTCAAACGACGTATGTCGGAATCGGTGTTCCCATTTCCTTGTCGGTGAAAGGGGATATTCGATATAAAGGGTTCTAGAATCTATGATGATATTGTTGAACTAATGTCACACTAACCTCTATAGTCTGTCGACAATGGGCATGTTCCATATGGTTTTGTCCAGAGGGGGACATCATACCCCCGGGGGTTGGTATCCTTCCGACAGGACGTCCGTTTAGTCCAGGGTGTTGTCGGTCCTCCGAGGAGGGGACAGCCCACTTTATAAACGGGGAGGGTATGGGGCCATCATGCTCCTGAAGGCCCAATCCATCGCGAAATCATTCGGACCCGTGAAGGTCCTGACAGACGTCAGTCTCCAGATCAACGAGGGGGACAGCATCGGGCTGATAGGGGTGAACGGTGCCGGTAAGAGCACTTTTCTGAAGATCCTGTTGGGGGAGTTGAAACCGGATACGGGTGAACTGATCAGGAACACCGAGAGGATCGGTTACCTGGAGCAGTTCGCCGAATCCTCTGCGGAGTACACGGTGAGGGATGTCCTCGGAAGGCCGTATGGTCACATAGAGAACATCAAGCGCAGGCTCAGGGAGATCGAGGACATGATGGTCGCCGGCGGCGACATCGACTGGAACTCCCTTGCAGAGGAGAATGCCGCATTGGAGAAGCAGCTGGCCAAGTCCGACATGGAGGATGAGGAGAACCTCAAAGCCGCATTGGAGAAGGTCGGATTGTCGGCGGATCTGATGGAGCGCACCATGGACTCCCTCTCCGGAGGGGAGAGGACCAAGGTCATGCTCTCCAGGATCGTCGTCCAGGCGGATGACTGCGACCTCCTGGTCATGGACGAGCCCACCTCGCATCTAGATATCAATAC